>JBAXZS010000194.1:0-5122 GCA_041670175.1 Sphaerochaetaceae bacterium
CGTCGTTTATCCTCTTTACATGCCATGGGATGTGATATTATTCGGTTTTCTTATCCCTCTGTTGAAGATCACGATGCTTTCTCCTATTTATGCTCACATAGCCCCATGCCTGTGGTCGCGGACATTCATTTTGATTATGCCTGTGCATTGGATGCGATAGCTTGTGGCGCACCAAAGATACGTATCAATCCAGGCAATATTGGAGCCAGGTGGAAAGTCGATGAGGTGGTAAGGTGTGCAAAGGACCATGATGTTGCCATTCGCATCGGGCTGAACAGCGGTTCTCTTCCTCGTGAAGGAAGCTCGGACATCAAGGAAAGGATGGTCAAAAGCGCCTTGCAGTATCTTTCTTGGTTTGAAAGCCTGGGATTCTTTAATAGCGTGGTGTCCTTGAAGGCGAGTGATCCTGAATTGACTTACCAGGCAAACAAGCTGTTTGCCCGCGAATGTCAATATCCTCTTCACCTTGGGGTGACCGAGGCGGGGTCCGTGGTCAGCTCCGTTACCCGTTCCACCTGGGCCTTGGGCCGTTTGCTTGCAGAAGGCATCGGGGATACTGTAAGGATCAGCATCACCGGTCCTATCGAGACAGAGGTGCAGGCTGGTGTGGAACTTTTGAGGACCCTTGGGCTACGCAAGGGTGGCATAAGGGTGGTGAGCTGCCCCCGATGTGGGAGGAATAGCTTTGACACCCAGTCTTTTCTTCAATCGGTCGAGGGGGATTTGCTGAAGATTGACAAGGACCTTACCGTTGCCATCATGGGGTGCCAGGTAAATGGACCGGGCGAGGCAAGTACGAGCGATATTGCCATTACCGGTATTGGGAAATCCGTATTTCTCTATAAAAAGGGAAAACTCTTCTGTGAAGTGAGAAGAGAGGATGCGAAAACGACGTTGCTTAAGGCCATAGAAGATGCTCAATAAACTGATTATCAAGGGTGCCCGTGAACATAATTTGAAGAATATTGACTTGTCCTTGGACAAAGACAAGTTGATTGTCATCACTGGACTTTCGGGTTCAGGGAAAAGCTCGCTTGCGTTTGATACTATTTTCGCTGAAGGCCAGCGAAGGTATGTGGAAAGCCTTTCCGCCTATGCAAGGCAGTTCCTTGGACGATTGGAGAAGCCTGATGTGGATTATATCGAAGGTCTGTCCCCTGCCATTGCCATAGAGCAGAAATCAACTCACAAGAATCCGCGTTCCACTGTGGGGACCATCACTGAGATATATGATTATTATCGTCTTCTATGGGCAAGGATTGGCAAGGTCCATTGTCATGTTTGTGGACGCGAGATATCGGAGATGTCGATTGACCAGATTATCGCAGTGATCTTCAAGGCTGGAGATGATACCCGAATCATGGTGAGCGCTCCTGTGGCCATCGGAAAGAAAGGCGAGTTCAAAAAGACCTTCGAGGATGCCAAGAAGTCTGGCTTCCAACGTGTCAAGGTCGATAACGTGCTCTATTCGCTGGATGATCCCATCGTCCTTGACAAACAGGTCAAGCATTCTATCGATATTGTTGTAGACAGGTTGATTCTCAGCAAGGATATCCATCAAAGGCTTGCCAGCAGCATTGAGACGTGCATCGACATGACCAATGGCTTGGTAAAGGTCACCTTTATCGCTCCTGATAAGAGTGAGCACGAGGAAATATACAGTGAGCGCAATTCCTGTCCGACCTGTGGGGTCACACTTCCTGAAAGCGAACCAAGGCTATTCTCTTTCAACAACCCCTATGGGGCTTGCCCTGATTGCAAAGGCCTTGGCTTCAAGACCGAGTTTGACCCCGACCTGATCATCCCTGATTATAATAAGAGTTTTAACCAAGGTGCCATCGCCACACAGAATCCTGATGCGGAATGGTCGAGGGGACCTTTTGAAGCGTTGGCAAAAAAATACGGTTTCACCTTGGATACCCCTTTCAAGGATCTTTCAAAGGAGATACTTCAGATTATCCTCTACGGAACGCCTGAGAGAATTGAGATAAAATATCATACCCAGTATGAGAACGGTACGATTTTCAAACCCTATGCTGGAGTCATTCCTGATTTGCAACGGCGGTTTTTTGAGACACAAAGCATGCAGATTCGTATGTGGATGGAAAGTTTCCAAAAAGAAACAATTTGTCCTACCTGTCATGGGGAGAGATTGAGGCCGCAGGCGCTATCGGTGACAATTAACGGACTTTCAATTATCCAAGTGTCCCATCTGAGCGTGAAGGAATCCATCAAATTCTTTGACGAGCTCAATCTGACAGGGAACCAGATGACGATATCCCTTCAGGTGGTAAAGGAGATAAAAAGCCGACTTCGTTTTCTTTCCAATGTTGGGCTCGATTATCTTGCCATTGACAGGCCAAGTGCGACGCTCAGTGGAGGGGAGGCTCAGCGTATCAGGCTTGCCACCCAGATTGGATCGGCCTTGTCGGGAGTCCTGTATGTGCTTGACGAGCCTTCCATAGGATTGCACCAGCGGGATAATCAGAAACTTATCGACACACTCAAGAACTTGCGGGATTTGGGAAACACGGTCATTGTGGTCGAGCATGATGAGGCGACCATCCGTGAAGCCGACTACGTGGTGGATCTGGGTCCCGGGGCGGGAGTCCAGGGGGGCTATATCACCGCCGAGGGGACTCCCGAGGAGATTGAAAAGAATCCCAACAGCATCACAGGTGCTTTCCTGGCAAAAAGATTGACCATTCCGGTCCCCCTGCAACGAAGGAAGGGCAATGGGAAGGCCCTGATGCTTTGCGGTGCCCATAAGAACAACTTGAAACAGATTGATGTGAGGATACCACTGGGGAATCTCGTGGTGTTCACAGGGGTAAGTGGTTCAGGCAAAAGCACCTTGCTTAATGGCGTGTTGCTTCCTGCTGTACGTAACATGCTCAATGGCAAGGGCCAGACATATGAGGGATACACCTCGCTTACCGGTCTGCAATACCTTGATAAGGTGATCAGCATCGATCAAAGCCCGATAGGACGTACCCCCCGAAGCAATCCGGCAACATATGTTGGTGCTTTCGGGCCTATTCGTGATTTGTTTGCCTCTTTGCCTGAAAGTAAGGCGCGAGGTTATAAAAGTGGCCGTTTTTCCTTCAATGTGGCAGGAGGACGATGTGAGAACTGCCATGGCGATGGCACCTTGAAGATTGAGATGAATTTCCTGCCCGATGTATATGTCACGTGCGATGTATGCCATGGGAAGAAGTTCAATCAAGAGACGCTTGCGGTGACATACAAGGGCAAGAATATCGCCCAAGTCCTGGACATGACCATGAGTGAAGCCGCTGAGTTCTTTGCCGCCATCCCTTCAATCAAACGGAAACTCGATACGCTTATCAGCGTCGGACTGGATTACATCAAACTTGGACAGAGCGCCCTGACCTTGAGCGGAGGAGAGGCCCAGCGGGTCAAGTTGTCCTTGGAACTTTCCAAACGGGATACGGGAAAAACCTTATATGTGCTTGACGAACCTACCACAGGCCTGCATTTTGCCGATGTGAAAAAGCTAATGGAGGTGATCAATCGTCTGGTTGACCAGGGGAATACCGTCGTTTTGATTGAGCATAACCTTGATGTCATCAAACAGGCTGACTATATTGTGGATTTAGGGCCGGAAGGTGGTGACGGGGGCGGCATGGTGGTTTGCCAAGGGACACCTGAAGAAATTTCCCTATGCAAAAGCTCATACACAGGATATTATCTTTCTCAGATACTTCATGAGAAAAACTGAGAGATTCCTTTATAAGATTATCGTGATTGGAGCACTTCTCTTTTGTGGGTGCTTCTCTCTTTTTGCCCAGAAAAATCTTGAATCTTTTCTTATTTCAACGGCAGACAGGGACGAATTGGAAAAAATGGCTTCCCTGAGGGGGCTGTCGACAACCCAGGTGACAGATGATGAATTGCGAGACAGGTTGTACCTGTTTGATGGATTAAAGAGAGCTGAGGATACAAGGAATTCCGATGAGGCTGGAAAGCCAGAATACACCCTTAACGTGCTGCAGTCCCAGTGGATGCAAAAGAAGGGGAAAGAAAAATCTCTGGTCAGTCTGTTAGGTTCGGTGAAGGTTTCGTTCCTTTTGAAGGAGGACAGCAAGGAAAGGAAGCTCTCGGCTGACAAGATGCTGGTCGATCTTGACAGCACCATACTGTCAGCGATGGGCAGTGTCTCCTATCACGATGATGCTCCTCAAGCCGCTGTACAGCAGATGGAAGGGGATATCATCACCCTTGACTGGCATGACTCGTCCTTGAGGGTCAGCAACGGGACAACAAAGACAGAGAGAAAAAACAAGGATGATGAAAGTGTCACTTTCTATACCACAGGGGACCAGATCACCTATAACACCCGTGAAGGCGGCATTTTCTTTGACAAGGGCTATATCACCAACAATTATCAGAACGCCTATTCCTCCATCACCGCAAAGAAACTGGCGATGATGGATAACGGGGATATGATAATCAGTAATGCCTATCTTTCCATTGGCAGGGTTCCAGTGTTTTGGGTTCCTTTTTTCCTGTTTCCTGGTTCGACGATGGTAGGAAACCCAGCAATAGGGCAGGAAAGTGAAAGAGGGTGGTTTGTCAATACAAGTTTTGAACTGTACGGGACTTATCCTTCAATTGCAAGTTCCTCAAACCAGTCAAGCTTTACCCGTTTGATGCAGGCCGATTCTGATAAGGAGCGGATTCCTGATGGCGCCACCTACCGTAAGCTCAAGGAAGGGGAGAGCTTGTCTTTTTTCCAGCAATGGGCCAAGAGCAGCGGTTCCTATATGACGTTGCTGGCTGATAGTTATCAGAATACAGGTCTTTCTGTTGGACTGGCGACAGTCAACAACCTCTGGAGCAAAAAATTATCAGTTTCAGCCGATGGGAAATTCGCCGTCTCCCCCTCGGGTTCCAGCACACTCAGTTCATACTCGAGCTATCCCAAGACCAGATACTATCTGGATAGTTCCCTTGCACTTGATACAGAGAACATTGATTTGAAATTCACCTTTCCCCTGTATTCAGATCCCAAGGTCAAGCGGGCTTTTGGCAATCGTTTTACTGCTTTTAGCCTTGATTCGCTCTTTGGAGCCGAATGGCCTACGGATTTCAGTAGCGA
>JBAXZS010000195.1:0-5050 GCA_041670175.1 Sphaerochaetaceae bacterium
GCAAACACTTTAAGAAACCCCTGCTGCCAGGTATCAAAAGTATTCGAATCTCCAAGTTCATCCAACGCTTCGGTGGAGAATATCCAGCGAACCAAATCAAAGACATCACTGAAATGGTAATAAAAAGTCTGTCGGCTTAGTCCACAATAACTGGAAATATCCTTTACCGTGATATTGTCCAGATTTTTTGTGTTCAATAATTCTTTCAATGCCTGAGCTAGTGCTTTCTGGGATAAGTTCCACATGCTTCCATTCTACACTATTTTTGAGAAAAGCGAAGATACTCTTCCTGTCCTTGCGCCAGAGAAACAAGTACCCGATTCTGTCCGTTCTTCTTTACCGAACCAGGCCCACTGCTTGCTGATTCAAAAAACTTGGAATCTTTTGGATAAAACATCATCTGGCCTCCCCCTGGAACATTGCCATGCATGCTGGTCCATCCCTCAGGACAAATATGGTCATCAAGATAGCAATCCACAAGACCTGCATAGCTGATGCGAAAAGGATCAGCTCCGGGATGCCATGGCCTTCCTAGCCATACACTGTGAGGAGGCACTTTCTTAGTATCTTTTTGAAAGCAACATTGATAGAACAGGAAACCCAAATCATCACTTCTGGTAGAAGGTGCGCATATATAACCACTTCCTCTGCTTATGATAAAGCAAGAATGGAATAGTCCTGCGCCACTTCCTAAAATAAAGTCTATGTTTCCCTTGATTGTGCAGCCTTCCAAATGAGTAAAACCACTATCAAGATACAATGTATCCTGCCAACCAAGGAAGGTGCAGTTCACCAAATGGGTATTATCTGCCTTCGGGGAAACCCGAAAGGCAACAGCTTGCAACCACATGTTTTTCCCTGGGTTTCTTGCAACCAATTCCTCATGTGAGGGATAATCAAAATCATTGCTGAAGGTGATGTTCCTTGCAGTGAAATTGGGAGCTGATACACTTACCGAAGCACTACGAAATGTTCCGATCCTCTCATCATGGATAATTGTCGAGGCAGAATCATCATAGACAACTGTGACATTCCCTTGTCCCAGAAGTGTCACATCAGGCCGATCAATTACCAATTTTTCACGGTATTGCCCCGGGTCAAGATTAATAACCAAAGGAGAGCCGTCCCCCTTGTTCAGGGCGGAAGTAATGGTGGATAGTTCCCTTGAAGGACCAACAGACAAGTTCATATATTCATGATATCTCCACCACCATTGAAGAATGGAGACATCTGTTTCTCTCTTTCCGCCTAGTTACCTTTCTTTTTCTTCTTCTTTTCCTTATCTTTCTTTACTTGTTCATCGGCCTCGTCATAGGCTTTTTCGATGGGAGTTTTTGGAAGCTCAGCTTCCAAGCTTTTCACCTCTTGATCACTGAGTGTGGGCATCTTTCTTTCTCCTTGCACCAATTGTACATAATACAACGACATTAGCAAATAGAAAAAGGGAGCCCTCCCGATGGAGAACTCCCTTCAGCACATTCCTGTCAGGGAATATTACATGAGAGGACCAACCTTCTCGTAGAAGCTCAAGCGGTGAGCAGCATCTTTTGCTGCGGCTGCAAAGAGTTCCTCAGCATGCGCTGGGTTGGTTTTTCTGAGAGAGGTATAGCGCACCTCACCATCCAGGAAATCCTGATAAGGTTCGGTAGCAGGCTTGGTTTCCCAAATGAACTTCTTACCTTCCTCAAGTGTTGGATTGTAGCGATACAACGGCCAATAGCCGCAGTCCACCGCTTTTTTCTCTTCCACCTGACTGTAAGTCATGTTCATACCATGGTTAATACAAGGAGCATAACAGAATACAATGGCTGGACCATTATACGCTACCGCTTCCTGCAAAGCCTTTTGGGCCTGTAAACGATTGGCACCAAGGGAAATTGACGCGACATACACATGACCATAGCTCATGCACATGAAGCCCATATTCTTTTTGCCCACCTGTTTCCCGCTGTTTGCAAATTTTGCAACAGCTGCAAGAGGAGTAGCCTTGGAAGCCTGCCCTCCGGTATTGGAGTACACCTCGGTGTCAAGCACCAGAATCTTCACGTTACGGCCACTAGCAATTACATGGTCGACACCACCATAACCGATATCATAGGCCCATCCATCACCACCAATGATGAACACCGTCTTATCAGCAAAATAATCTTTCAGCTCTGAAATCTTGCTTAGCAGGTATTTCATCTGAGGATCAGTTGCTTTCTTCTCAGCCTCAGCAAGTGCTGCCTGGGTCTCGTTCTGGGCCTGAATGGATGCCTCACTGTTATCGTTCCAAAGAGTGACGGACTTGTCGATGGCACTCAGCAAAGCTGCATCGGCCTTAGGCATAGCCTTCAATTGCTCGATGAAGATTTTCAGCTGATTACGATTGCTATCCACAGCAAGTCTCATTCCAAGACCATATTCAGCATTATCCTCAAAGAGACTGTTGCCCCAAGCCGGCCCACGTCCATCCTCTCGCTTGCAATATCCAGTGATTGGGAAGGTCCCGCTATAAATTGAAGAACAACCAGTGGCGTTCGCAACAATCATACGCTCACCACAAATCTGGGTGACCATCTTTACATAAGGGGTCTCTCCACAACCTGCACAAGCACCACTAAATTCAAACAAAGGTTGTTTGAACTGCAAGGCCTTGACAGTACCAGCAACAGCTCCCTCACCATCGTACGGAAGAGTCTCGAAGAAATCGCAATTCTCATTCTCACCAGAAGCACGAGAATCAGCAATAGACTGCATGACCAATGCCTTGTTCTTTGCAGGACAAGTAACCACACACACCTCACAACCTTGGCAATCCTCAGGATAAACCTGAATCCTGTACTGGAGGTTATGGGTATTCTTGGTATTGGACTTAATCGTCTTGAAAGACGCAGGTGCCTTGGCAAGTGCCTCAGGAGTAATCTGCTTAACACGAATTGCTGCATGCGGACAAGATTGTACACACTGGGTACACTGAATACAATTCGCGCTTTCCCAACGAGGTACAAACGGCGCGACACCACGTTTCTCCAAGCGGCTGGTAGCAGTTGGAAGAGAGCCATCAAAACTCATCTTGGAAACAGGGATGTCATTGCCTTCCATATGCATAATCGGCAGGATGATGTCCTTTGCGAACTGAGATGCATCGGCAGGAAGCAACGGCGCAGGCTCATAGCTCTTGGTAATCCTAGAAGGAATCTCAACCTCATGAAGCGCATCGGCAGCCCCATCAACAGCGGCCCAGTTCTTCTTGACAACCTCTTCCCCTTTCTTGGAGAAGGTTTTCTCGATATAGTGCTTAATCAGACCAATGGCTTGCTTCTGATCAGGAATAACCTTGGAAATAGCAAAGAACGCAGCCTGCATGACCGTGTTAATCCTGGAACCAAGACCAACCCTCTCACTAATTGCAAGGGCATCGATGTTATAGAAATGAATATGCTTCTTGATAATCGTTTCCTGCATCTTGCGTGTCAGGTGCTCGAATACCTCGGAAGAAGGAATCTGGCTGTTCAACAAGAACACCCCTCCCTCTTTTAAAGGTGCAAGCATATCATAACGACCGATATAAGCGGGGTTATGGCAGGCCACGAAATCCGCATGGTCGATAAGCCAAGGCATATCCAAGTTACATTCACCAAAACGAAGATGGCTGATGGTGATACCACCACTCTTCTTCGAGTCATAGGCGAAGTAAGCCTGGGCATTCATCTTGGTATTATCCCCGATAATCTTTACGGAGTTCTTGTTTGCGCCAACAGTTCCATCGGAACCAAGGCCCCAGAACTGGCAGGCCACAACACCCTTGGGAGAAACATCAATAGCCTCCCCGACAGGGATGGAATGATGGGTCACATCATCATTGATACCAACAGTGAAGTTGTTGAACGGATCCTTGCTGGCCAAGTGGTCATATACTGCCTTCGCATGGCTTGGAGGGAAATCCTTGCTGGAAAGACCAAAACGACCACCAATCACCTTTATACCAGTACGTCCCATCTGCTCGAGAGCAACGATGACATCCAAATACAAAGGCTCACCAATGCTTCCCGGCTCCTTGGTCCTGTCAAGCACAGCAATGCGCTTTACGGAAGCAGGAATCGCAGCAACAAAATCCTTGGCGCTGAAGGGACGATACAAACGGATCTTCAGCACACCGGTCTTTTTCCCCTGCGCATTGAGATATTTGCTTGCCCATTCCATGGTGCAGGCGCCACTGCCCATCACTATGACGATGTCGGTGGCATCGGGAGCCCCTACATAGTCAAACAAATGGTATTGTCTTCCCGTGACTCCGGCGACTTTGTCCATGTACTCCTGTACAACACCAGGAACAGCATCATAATACGGATTGACTGTCTCACGGCCCTGGAAATAAACATCCTCGTTCTGGGAGGCCACTTTCAACATTGGTTTTTCAGGACGCTGTGCACGATTTCTGAAGCGTGCGACATACTGTTCTTCCACCAACGGTTTAATATCCTCATATTCGATGTTCTCCACAGTCTCGTACTCGTGGGAAGTCCTAAAACCGTCGAAGAAATTAAGGAAAGGAACCTGGGTCTTCAATGTGGCAAGATGAGCAACAAGAGCCATGTCCATGGTTTCCTGAATGCTTCCGCCAACGGTCATTGCAAAACCGGTGTTTCGGCAGGCCATAACATCGCTATGATCACCAAAGATTGACAAAGATTGAGCTGCAAGAGATCTTGCAGAAACATGGAACACTGTCGGCAACATCTCACCGGCAATCTTATACATGTTCGGAATCATCAACAGTAAACCCTGACTCGCAGTAAACGTGGTGGTCAATGCACCTGCAGCAAGAGAACCATGGACAGCACCAGCTGCGCCAGCTTCCGACTGCATTTCCATGATCTCCACCTTCTTACCCCACAGATTCGTACGGCCAGTACTTGCCCATGAATCTGAGTATTCTCCCATAGGAGAACTCGGGGTGATAGGGTAGATTGCGGCAACTTCGCTGAAAGCGTACGCGATGTGCGCGGCAGCTGTGTTTCCGTCAATAGTAACCATTTTTTTGTTACCCATTTTGACACTCCATTCA
>JBAXZS010000196.1:0-5046 GCA_041670175.1 Sphaerochaetaceae bacterium
GAGGCTTTTGGCTTCTCCTGTCCCTGCAATAAGGATCAGTTCGGGCAATATCTGAAGAATTTACCCCAGAACCAGCGGCAGGATATTCTCAGTGAGGGGCCATTTCCATTAGAATTGGTCTGTGTGAATTGCAATAGTGCCTATACTTTTTCTAAAGAAGAACTTATGAGCCTGCTGAATGTTCCAGCAAGCAAGGAGAAAAAATGACTTTCTTTGTTACCGCAGCACAATATCAGAATGATATTATTGCTGATGAGATTATCAAAGCCGGCGGAACCGACGTCAAAACATCAAGTGGTGGTGTCGAATTTAGCGGAGACCTGAAAACCGCCTACAATTTTTGCCTGTGGTCAAGGACCGCAACCCGGGTGCTGCTCGGCATCTATGAGGAAGATGGTATCCAATCAAGTGATGATTTGTATGATGCTTCCGTCCAAGTGCCTTGGGAGGAATGGGTCACTCCCGAAATGACTTTTTCTGTCACTGAGACGGTAAAGCATACAGAATGGCTTAACAATTCCCATTTCGCAGCCATCCGTCTCAAGGATGCGATTGTGGACCGAATCAGGGAAAAATTTAATCAGGAAAGACCTGAGGTCGACTTGGACAATCCCCAGGTGACATTCCATGTGCACCTTGATGAGGGGCATATCGCATGGTATGTGGATTTCTCAGGAAAAGCGTTGTATCGTCGTGGATACCGAAAAGACCAGACAGAGGCCGTGCTTGCCGAATATCTGGCAGCCGCGATATTGTACCGAAGTGAATGGCGCAAGGCCTTGGAAACGGAGGGAAGCACTCCCGTGCTGCTTGACCCCTTCTGTGGCAGTGGTACCATAGCCATTGAGGCGGCGCTTTGGGCTAGTGACCAAGCTCCAGCCCTGGTTGACCCCTATCGTCATTTTGCTTTCTTGAATCTCCCTATCCATGATGAGAAAATCTGGAATGAATGTCTGGACGAAGCCAGGAAGAGAGCGGAGATTGGAATGAAAAAGGAGATACACATCTACGCCTGGGACATCGACCCCCACGCAGTGGATATCGCCCGTACCAATGCCAGGGCCGCAAATGTTGACCGCTTCATAAGTTTTGGCATTCAGGATTTCAATGACATCACAAGCGACGAGGTCCCTGCGAAAAAAGGATATATTGTCACCGATCCTCCCTACGGAGTACGCCTTGATGACGGTGAACCGTTGTTTGTCCTCTACAGGAAGATGGGAGAGCAACTCGCCACCCTGTTTACTGGTTGGAACGTTGCCATCCTTTGTGGGGAACAACGTCTGCTTTCCTATGTGGATATGAAACCGGACAGAACCAATAGCATAAGCAATGGAGGTATCCCCTGCCAGTTGGCACACTATTATGTCTTCAGCGAGCAGGAACGTGCCGACATGATCGCCAAAGCGCAGCAAAGAAAGGCCGAACGTCTTGCAAAACCACTTTCTGAAGGAGCTCAGATGGCCTTCAACCGCCTGAAGAAAAATCTGGAGGCAATCCAACCTCTCATGCAAGCGCGGAAGGTGACCTGCTATCGCTTCTATGATGCGGACATGCCGGAATACAGTGCCGCAATCGACTGGTACGAAGGTACTTATATCAGCCTGCAGGAATACGCAGCACCGGACGAGATTCCTCCCGAGGACACCGAGCGCAGGCTCAATGAGCTCATCGATGCCACAGAACGGGCCACCGGTATCGACAGGGAGAAGATTTTCGTCAAGCAACGCTCCATCCAGAGCGGTGATAATCAATATATCAAGTTCAGTGATACAAGCAAGTATTATATTGTCAACGAGAACGGTAGCCGTTATATGGTGAACTTCACCGATTATCTGGATACTGGATTGTTCCTGGATCATCGGTTGATACGTGCAAAGATTTGTGAACTGTCCAAGGACAAACGTTTCTTGAACTTGTTCTGCTATACGGGAAGTGCCACAGTACAAGCCGCAAAGGGAGGAGCCTTATCCACCGTAAGTGTGGATGCCTCCGCAACTTACCTTGACTGGGCAGGCCAGAACATGAGACTCAACGGATACAATCAAATGAATCACTTCTTCTACAAATCCGATTGCATCAAGTTCCTGTATGACACCTACGACCGCTATGATCTCATCTTCTGCGATCCTCCCACGTTCTCAAATAGCAAGGACAGGGAAAGCTTTGACATCCAGCGTGACCATGTCGACCTTATCAAGGCCTGCATGATGCATCTCGCTCCTGAGGGATTGTTGATCTTCTCCTGTAATTTCCGCCGTTTCCGCATGGCTCCCTTCTTATATGAGGACTTCGACATCGAGGATATCACAGCCGAGACCATCGATGTCGACTTCGCCCGGGACCCACGGATCCATTGGTGCTTCACTATCCGTAAGCACAAGGAAGTCCAACCAGTGAGGATACTCACCAAAAAAGCGGTGCTCAAGAAGAATGACGAATCTTAACCCGGCACAAAAGACCATCAAGCTCGCCTGCCCAATATGCCAGAGCGAGCAAGAGGTCCAGGTGTATGACATGCTAGACCTAGGAAGGAATCCACAGAAAAAACTGGGGATCCTTACCGATAGTTTCTTCACATTCACCTGCAAGCAATGCAAGAGTCAGTTCAGCATCACCTATGAGATACTCTGTCTCAACAAAGAGGCAGGGTATGCCGTGCTTCTTGCTCCCGATTTCACCCAAGGAGAAATAGAGGCACCAAAAGAACTCCAGTCAAGCAAGCTCCGGGTCGTCACCACGGTAAACCAACTGAAAGAAAAAATCCTATTATTCGAAGAGTTGTACGACGATGCGGTAATAGAACTCTGCAAACTATATCTCATCATGGAAAACAGCCTGGAAGATGCGACTTTGCTTTTCACCGAACATCGTGAGGGTCAGCTGGTCTTCTCGGTGTTTGACGAGGACAACCAGCTGCAGAATACCATCCAGGCACCTGATGCCCTCTATACAAGGATGATTCCCCCTAGAAGGAAACTGAGTATCAATGAAGGAAAGTTCATCATGATGGACACTTCCTTTGTATTTGACCAGATAGCCCGCTAAAGCATACAGGTAACGCTCTTACTTGTATGACAATCGCAAATTATCCATACTAAGATTTCCTTACCATCCGTTCAAGAACCTTGATCAACAGCTGGTATTCACCTTCCATCGCACTGTCGACCGCTTCAAGCAACTGCTCACTCCCAACCAGGCTCCAGTTAACCACATACCCCTCATAGCGTGCAATTCTCTGGAAAAACAAACGCAAGGTCCTTCCATTCCCTGCCACGAAAGGGTGGAGAGCCTGCATTTCTCCTATAAAATAGGCAAGCCTTGCAATATAAGCCTCTCCGGCTAAGCCGATTAAATAATGCTCTGCCTGCAGTTCCTTGATAATCGCCTCACCTGAGGCAAGTATATATTGAGGTTTGCAAAAAACCGAGTTCCCACTCAAGGATTCATTCCTCCTTAGCATGCCGGCCGCAGGGAATACATCTCCAAGAAGTTGCCCGTTGATATCCTCCAAAGTGGAGAACTCAAAGGGAGGCTGGTTTTTCTCACCAAGGATCTCAGCCATACGAAAATTGGCAAAACGGGATGCAACTTCCTTGAGGACGGCCTGTTGTCTCAGGGAAAAAAAATTAACCAGGCAGAAGGTCCCTGGATAGAAACCTTCCTCGTCCCCATGGGGGACATAGCCGGTATCCAAGTGAAGCTTCTCAATGTTCGACTGAATCACCTCATCAGCACTGATCTTGCCTTCAAGAATCCTGGTGAGAGACAGCGAGTCCTCTTCTTCCAAGATACAACCCTCCAAGCGATGTTCAAGCCGAATATTATCAATATCATCCAACAAATACACATCCCCCATCACTTATATCCTCAAAAGCAAGGAATCAATCAAAAAAAAGGAGGTACCCTCTTGGCACCTCCCCCATACAAAAGTGAACACCCTTAGAGCTTGAATCCAAGGACCAACCCACCGCCGACTGTCATGGCCCCGGAAGGAACAAGATAGTAACGGTAATTGGCATCCAATCCGACAAAGAAACTCTTGTTGATATTGTAGGTGATGCCGAACTTGCCGAGCAACCCCCATTTGAGATTGCTCAAGCTGAAGGCAGAACCATCGAGCGGATACACACCAAAGGCCCCAACCCCAAGAGAAACAGCAACGGGATCCAAGGCAAGATTATACTTCACCAAAGCGGAAGCACTCGCCCGATGATGAATAGACTGCCAGAATTCGGCAGTAAAGAAGTTTTTCCAGGATTGCTCTGAATACGGCTCATACCCAAGCATGATATCCAGGCCAACACCCGAAAGCTTGCCAAAGCTCACAATGTTGTTGAAGGACAAATCAAGGCCACCGGCAACATCCCAGGTATGAGGACTGACAAGAGAACCCTCGAGCTTATACAAGGCATCACCATAAAGACCAAAAGTAAAATTGAACCTATTTACAGAATTTCCCAAAGTGGAAGGAACTACGGCAGGTGTGCCTGCCTTGGCAACTGGCTCCTCTTTCTTCTCTTCAACCACAGGAGCGACAGATTCCGTCTTCTCTTGTTCAGTTGCCACCGGCTCGGCAACTTTTTCTTGGACAACAGGAGCAACCACTGGTTCTTCCTTGGCAGGAGTTACAGAGGCGGTCTCAACAACAGGTGCCGCAACGACCGCAAGAGGTTCCGCGGTGGCTTGCGCACTGGAACTGAAGTTGATTCCATCATATGATTGCTGTAAATAGAGAGTATAACTCTGAGACCCATCCAGACCCTCGACTGTATAAGATGTCTGGGACGCATCCACAACCGTCCACTTGTTAGGATCCTCTCCCCCAATCTGATACCGGAACGCAGTCACCGCCGGGTCATCGAGGAGCCATTCCCAAGTTATCACTACTGGTACGGCAAACAAAGTGGCGGGAATTAAAGTTAATACTAATAGCAAGCTTAAAAAATGCTTCTTCATGAATCTCTCCTTAACCAAGAAGTCGTATTTATAATACACCTCACTATTAAGAATAACAAGTAAAGAAACATTTAGCCACAAAAAAAC
>JBAXZS010000197.1:0-5032 GCA_041670175.1 Sphaerochaetaceae bacterium
ACCGGTTAGGATCGGTTCATCATAATGACCTTGAGATTCGGTTTGCTGTCGATCGGAAGAAAACATTCGGGATTTGCATGAAGCTCAAGTTGCTGGTGTCTTCTGAGCGTAAGGGTATAATCATCGATACTTTTCCATTTGGTCGGAGAGATGACCCCATAAGAGCTACAGGATACCTTTTCGGTCCTATGGATATCCGAACCTGCGGTCATGGTGAGATTATACTGTTTTGCGTATTGGTATGCCCTCTGATCGAAGACCGCCTCGTTTTCTGCATTGGCGACTTCTACCGCATGGACGAGATAGGGTGAGAGCTTGATGTCTACGATGTAGTCCCTTTCACGAAAGGGATGGGCCTGGACTATCGCCCCGCCAGCTTCATTCACCCAATCGAATTGTTGTTTTCTGGTACAGGAAACAATCTCGGGGTGGTCCTTCAACCATTGTTTGTCCAATCCATAGACGAGATAGTCGTCACAATAGTAGCTTGACTCCCAGCCGAAAAAGACATCAAGGCCACATCTCAGTCCTTCTTCAGCGGCCTCTTCATAACCAGAGCAGTACTGGTCGACCATGTCAGGCCAATTCCCTCCTTTCCTAATCCTGCAGTTCCCATTAAAGAAATGGTCGGTGACAATAAGGCCTGCAAAGCCCTGCTCCTGATATTTTCTGACGTAGTCTTTAGGGTTTGCATCTGAACAGAGGCTGGCACATCTGGTATGTAAATGTGTCTCATAAAGATATCCCATCAGAGATTCGCCTCCATGGTCAGGCAGAGCCGTCCGTTGTTATAAGGGCCTTTCCAGGGACTGACGATATCCTTGTTATGATCCGTGTCATCATAAAGCCATTCACCACCGTTCCTTTGATCGATAAGATGACTTTTTGTGTATTCCCAGATGGTTTCGCATGCTTGGAGGAACTGAGGATCCCCTGTTTTCCGGTATGCATGGAAAAATCCCATGATGCCCTCGCACTGAACCCAATGCACAGCCCGTCTGTCGGTGCTCCGATAGCAGAGATGCCCGTCTATTAGTCCGTCCCGCAATGCAGATCGAGCCAGAACCTCGGTCAAGGTCGGACAAGGCAGACCGAGAGCTTGGTATGCCTGGTCCAGCAGGTAAGTCGCCTCCAACTCGTGCCCAAAGGATATCGGCCCATCGAGAGGCTCCATATGGCAAGTGAACTGAAGTGCCAAGTGGTCTGCTTTTCCCCTGAGTATCTTTTTCTTCCAAATATCAAGGTTTTTTTCCAGATATTTGCGAGTTTGCTCGTCCTTCACGTTCTTATAGAGTGCGGTGTAAGCCTCAAGAAGATGAAGAAGCGTAGGAAGTGTCTTGATTGAACCAATGTTTCCCATCGTTTCGGTATATCCCCAATTGTCAGCCAGATGCTCCTCGATAAAAAGCTGGAGTCTTTTTGCCAAATCAAGGGACCTCTCATTTCCAAAAGCCTCGTAATAACCAACCAGGGCAAGAATTGCATAAGCTTGGCAGAAAGTATTCTTTGCGCCGTCTTCGACCTCCCCGGCATAGGAGAGAGACCAGAAGACACCCTGTGCTTTGCTATCGAGCCCATGGGAAAGAAGAAAATCCAAGGCATGGAGTGCATATACTTCATAATTGTCTTTTGCATATCTCTTTGCCATTTGAGAGAAAAACCAAAGGATTCTGGAGTTTTGCACCATATTTTTAGTCGTCTTGCGGTAAAGGGCAAGAGTATGGTCGACCCTTCCGTAATAGCCCCCATACTCATCATCCTTCAACCGTTGGTAGAAAGGAGCTATCGTTTGTGTCAGTTGTTGTTCGAATTCCGTCCTAATCATTCCTTCACCGCACCTTTGGCAATTCCATTATAAATATATTTCTGCAGAAACAGGAACACTATCAAGAGAGGAATGATGGTGATCATGACTCCTGCGCAGATGTAGTTGTATTGATTTCCATATTCACCAGTAAAGGTATAAAGACTTGTGGAGATGGTAACCAATCGAGTTTTTGATTGGAGATAAAGATTGGCGATATAGTATTCTTTGTAGACCGTCACCCCCTTGAGAATCGCCACTGTCACAATCGCTGGCTTGATAAGAGGGAAAAGTATCCTAAAGAAGATGGTGAAATAGTTTGCTCCATCTAGGAACGCTGCTTCATCCAGGCTCCTTGGCAAAGAATCGAAGAACTGAAGGAAAATGTAGATTGCGATGATATCCGTACCGGTGTAAAGCATTATTACTCCTAAAAGAGAGTTGACCAAATGGAGTGAGTTCATAATCTTGTAGATGCTTACTTGCATGGTCACGCTTGGGATGAGATTGGCCACGAGAAATGCGTTTTTCAGAAGATTATGTCCCTTGAAATCAAAGCGGGAAAGCACATATGCAATCATGCTACCGGTAAGAACCGAACCCAGCAAGGTGAAGACAAGGATAATCGTGGTATTATAGAATGCAAGACTCATCCGAGCCCTTGTCCAAGCAACTAGATAATTCTGGAAATTCGTCCAGTGCGCAGGAGCTGCAAGCACACTGCTTATGGCATATTCTTTCTCAGATTTGAACGAGGCAAAGAGGACTGTGACCAATGGCAGCAAGGAAAGGAAGGTCCCAAAGCAGAGGACAAGGTATTTTATTGTCTGAGATAATCCTGATTTGATACGGCTTTTTATGTTCTCTTGATATTTTATGGCTGATAGCATGGGTTAGTCCTTGAAGAAATATTTGACAAATAACTTTTGGAAGAGGCTGCACAGCAGGATGATTGTCAGTAAAATTACCGCCATGGCCGAGGCAAGGCCGACCTTGCCCGCTTCATGGGCGAGTTGATGCATAAGTACGACGATCGTTGCAGTGCCATTCATACCATAGGTGATAACGTACGGTCCCTCAAATGCGCTGAACGAACCTTTGATCATGAGCAACACGGTCAGGGCGATGATTTGCTTGAGCGAGGGAAGGATGATGTAGCGGAATTGATGCCATTCGGATGCGCCGTCGATAGAGGCCGCTTCAAAGAACTCAGGGCTGATGCTTTGGATGGCTCCGATGAACAGGACCATGGATTGGCCGGTGTACCGCCATATGGAAGTAGCGGCGATACTGAAATTGTTGATTGAACGGTTTTTTAACCAGTAAGGAAGATTCTCGAGAGGGATGCCGATTTTATGTAAAATAGTATCCAGCACCAGTTCACGGGAATAGAAGAATTTAAAGATATAGCCAATTGCCAGGCCGCAGACAAGATAGGGAATGAATAAGGTCGCCTTGAAGAATGATCCTCCCTTGATCCGGAAACCCAAGATTAAGGCAAACAACAAGGCGACTGCCAATTGGATAAAGCCTGCTCCTATATAATAGAAACAATTTGTCAATGATTTGACCGTATCATTTCGAGTGAACGCCTGCTTGTAGTTATCAAGCCCCACATATGTCCGAGGGCCAAGATATTTCATCTTGAAGAAACTGAACTCGACCATCTTGCCGAAAGGAAGATAGGTGAAGAGAATCAGAAGAGCGACGGGAAAGATTGAGAAGACAAAGATCACCAAACATTTCTGGGTCTTGCGTTGAGCGAAATATTTCTGAAGACTTCGGTGTATTTCCATCATGGGTTCCTTAAAAGTAAAGGTACGGGGAAGGGAAGGAGGATTTCCCCTCTCCGTACCACGGTTGCTCTAGTAAGTGCTCTTTGAGGCGAAATCAGGTCCGATAACCTTGATTTGGGCATTGGTCCAACGTTTATTCCAGTCGTCCATAATGCTTTCAAAGCTTTCTTTGCTCTGACCCATTGCGGATTCGACAATACGGGCCTTCTGTTGATATTTCCCGAGGAAAAGTTCACTTTCGGCATTTATCTCAGCGAACAACTGGGCGTCATTCTGGTGGGGCGGATTATCTGGAATCAATGTGACACCAGCTTCCTGCAATGCTTTCAAAGTAGGGGGATAGTCTTGCCCCTTGGTAATAGGAATCCCCCCATAATCATATGAGAAGTTTGATTCTTCAGTCAGATAGCGGATGTAATCCTTGCAGATCTCCAGTTTTGATGGATCGATGTCTTTGTTGATGGCATAGGCATAATCTGCAGCGATAGTCGCATATTGTTTGCCTTCAATGTTCCAGGGGAAGGCCGTAAAAACGATATCGTCAGGAGTGTCCGAGGCGTCCTTTGTCCCGTCGGCGGCCCAACTGCCGATGACCGTACATGCCACCTTGCCCTGTGCCAGCAGATTCTTGCAGCTGTCCCAGGTGCTGGTCGAGGGATCATCCTCGACCAGATTCATCTTCACGACGGTATAGAGCATCTCCATCACTGTATAATAGGGTTTACCTTTTGAGAAAGGTTTATCCATGTAGACGAGCTTGTTTTTATAATCCGGATCGGCAGTCAGGGAACCCCGTGCGTTCCATTCCCAGTCAGCGAGACGCGAACCTGCCCCATAGTCGACATACAAGGGGATGGCATCGGTGTTTGCCTTTACCTTGCGCAGTGCATCATAGAATTCCTCAGGTGTCTTGGGAAACGAGGTGACCCCGGCTTTCTGAAGGACGGCCTTATTCCAAAGGACTCCATAAGCGGTTCCTGTCGAGGTGATGCCATATACTTCGCCCTCAAAACTGAAAGTGGAGGCAAATTCATATTTCTTTGCGAACTCGTCGACTGAACCCAACGGGGCGAAAAGGTTAGGTAGTTCGCTTTCATTGAGGAACTGGTGAGGGATCATGCACATATCACCCCAGTTACCGCTTGTCCACCGAATCTCAATGTTGCTTTTATAGTCGTGGATGGGCTCGTAGGTGATTGTCACATTCGGATGTTTTTCTTGGAATTCTTTCTGGTAACGGGCGAAAGTCACCTCCTCGTTTTCCTTGTGTGTCAGAAAGACGATGTTGATTGGTTCTTCACCTGCCTTTTGCTTTGTTGTTTCCTGGCTTCCGGAGGCAAACAAGAAAGATGCCAAGGCTAAGCAAAGAAAGCCTGCCAAGAAGAATTTGTGTGTGTTCATACAGTGCTCCTTTTGTAAAGTAATCGATAAC
>JBAXZS010000198.1:0-5024 GCA_041670175.1 Sphaerochaetaceae bacterium
AATCTGAGTTTTGCATGATTTTTTAGTACTATTTTTTTGCAGCTTCTTTTTTGCCCTTCTTCTGCCTTGAGGTTGGCCGGCACCCCTTGGGTATCTCGAACCCGAATGCGTCAAAGACATCAACCTGTTTGCCGACAAACTCACTGATGATCCTGGCTTTCCTTGGGTGCTCTATCCTGCGGATACTCATGAGTTCCTCGTATAGGTGACGGCGGGTGGGGAACATTTTCTGCAGGGTCGGGCTGGTGCAATAGATGTTGTACACATAGGCATTCAGGGTAAGGGCCAGGAACTGGATGAACATCCTCCCGTCCACCGAGAGCTCCGTACTTGCCCTGAGGCGCCTGCCGTTCTGGGTGTTCTTGATGAACATGAAACTCTTCTCCTGCTCGTCTCTCATCCGGTATTTGTCGAGTATATAGGCAAGGGGGTACCTGAGCTTGTCGACATTGCCGCACAAGATTGCGAAGAACCCCGAGCGGAGGTACTGTTGCCTTACGGCATCACGCTTCTCCTCGAAAGACAGGAGCATGCGGCTCTCTTGCTGCACCGTCAGCGTAAAATACCCGGAGGCCTCCTCCATCGCCTCGTCGGTCATCGGTATCTTCCCGTCGATGTGTGACTGCAGGCTTTCGCTGCTCCGGTACATGAAATCCGCGATTTCCTTTTTCTTGGCCCCCTGCAACTCGGGGTCGAAGAAAAGGCAGAGGCGCAACGGGGTTGCTTCCCTGGTTTCCCCCTTTACATGTACCTCTAAAGGATATTCCAAGTCCATGCCGTACACCTGGTTCCTTCCAAGGTAGTTCCTGGTCTCGCAGAATTCGTCGATATCCATTGCCTCTATGATTCCCTTGATTTTCCTGTCGGAGGTCTTGGCCATCATGATGAAACTGGTTTTGCTCTTGGCAAGGAATTCCAGGACCTCGAAGGAAATGTATCCCCTGTCGAACACATACTGGATATACTTGAATCCCTTGGTATCGAACTCCTTGAAGGTGGTCCGCAATGTCCTGCTATCGCTGATGTTGCCTGGCAGCTTGCGGTAATAGACCGGCATGCTCGCCTTCAGGTCGTACATGACCAGTTGGTTCACCTGTGGCAGCGGGTCATGCTCCTTGTTTTTGCCATGGTGCCGGTCTGCCAGGCCGAACCCGTAGTCCGAGTAGCTGGTGGAGTCGATGCCAATCCAGGAATCCTCGGCGATCCGTGCTTTCCTGCAGGCGAAGAGGTCCTGCCTGTTCTGCTCGGTCAAGGACTGCGTCAGGCGTGTGATTGCCGAGGGGTCCAGGGTTTTCCGCGTAGGATACCACTCCACTCTCTGCCTGGTCTCGAAGTGGTTGTAGCAGTCTTCGTGGAGCAAGGAGAAGTATGCCAGGGAGAGCAGATCGCCGACGATTTCTCCCTTGCCGAATACATGGCCCAGGTCCTCGGTGAGGCCGCAGGCGTCGGCAACCTTCTCGAGGAAGAATACCGAGCCGAAGAGCAGGCTCCGGTCTTCCCCTGTATAGGAAGGACGTCCACGTTTTCCCCCGGGAGGCAATGGCGCGGCATCGATGGAATCCAGGTTCCACCCGGGCGGGAATGCAAGCCTGAGCCTCTCTTCGGCGCTCATCTCGAGGAACCTTTTGTTCGGGAAAAACCTCAGGTCCGCGGTCACCGTGCCGTAGGTGACCTTCGGGTGGGAGTACCTACCGGTCTCCGGGTCACGGACAGATTCCTGGGAAATCGCATACCGGTACCCGTTCGTGACAAACAATAAAATCTGTGTTTTTCCATCGGCTCTCTTGGGTCGTGCCATAGCATCCTCTTAGTATTAATATTTTAGTACTAAACAAGAGCTATGTCAATGAGTTTGTCTTTGTTATATAAGGTTTTATTTTGTTTTTGTAATAATAGTACTAAAAGTTTCTGCAAAACTCAGAATGTAAAGGCGAACATCCTTCAGTTTTTGTTTCTCAATTACGACGACATGGTCTTTGGCTCTTGCGCCTCCCGTTTTGAGTGTTCGTTTTTTTTCCAGGTCATAAAGCTGAACAGCATGATGCTTGAGAAAGGTGCCACAGCATACCGGAATATTTTTCTTATAGATCTTAACAGCATCCAGAACGAAGTTGGCCGTTCGGTTTTCTATGATCCCAAACTGTATTATATTGGTAAGATTCCTGTATCGCTTGAGGCTTTACCGTATGTGGCGCAAAGGGTGACCTCAGTGATTTCTGCCATGATGGGCAGGATCAAGAAATGTGTGGTCCTTGATTTGGATAACACGCTTTGGGGTGGTGCCATTGGCGATGACGGTATGGAAGGAATCCAGATAGGTGAGTTGGGGCTTGGCCATGCCTATCAGGATTTCCAGCGTTGGCTGCGGGAGCTGAGGCTCATGGGGGTACTCTTGGCCGTCTGTAGCAAGAACAACGAGGAAACGGCCAAGGAGCCGTTTCTCAAGCATCCTGAGATGATTCTTCAGTTGGATGATATCTCCCTGTTTGTGGCAAACTGGCAGGATAAGGTGACGAACATCAGGTATATCCAGCGGATATTGAACATCGGGATGGATAGCATGGTGTTTATTGATGACAATCCTTTTGAGCGGAATCTGGTGAGAGATACAATACCAGAAATCACAGTCCCTGAACTGCCGGACGATTCCTCATTGTATCTTTCCTATCTACAAGGTCTTGATCTCTTTGGGACAGCTTCCTATTCGGATGCTGACAAGGAACGGACCAGGCAATATCAGGAAGAAGTGGGAAGAATTGAGCAACGCCAGAAGTTCGCATCACTCGATGATTATCTCAAAAGCCTTGGGATGGTGGCGAACGTGAGGCCTTTTGATTCATTCAGTTACCCAAGGATTGCCCAGCTGACCCAACGTTCCAACCAGTTCAATCTCAGGACCATCCGCTACACTGATGAGGACATTGCCCGGATTGCCCGGGATCAGAAATATCTTACATTGGAATTCTTTCTTGATGATAAATATGGGAGCAACGGCCTGGTGAGCGCAATCATCATGGAGAAACGCGAATCTGGACTTTTCATTGATACCTGGCTCATGAGCTGCCGTGTGCTCAAACGGGGGATGGAGGAGTTCATCATCAACAAAGTCATTGATGTGGCTGAAGCCAACGGATTCAAGGCGGTGTTTGGAGAGTATATCCGGACTCCCAAGAATTCCATGGTGGAGAAAATTTATAGCACCTTAGGCTTCAAGGAGGTTTCAGAAAACCGTTTTGAAGTGATTGTTGGCCAGTTCAGGAAGAATAAGACTTATATCCAGGAAAAGGGAGAATGAGAAATGACAAGGGAAGAGATTAAGAGGAAAGTGAACGATGTTTTTTGCGATGTGTTTGATGATGATTCCATCGTCGTCACTGATGAGACAACTGCAAAGGATATAGAGGATTGGGACTCCCTGACCCATATCACGCTGGTTTCCGAGATTGAGGACGTCTTCAAAATCCGGTTCAGCATGAAAGAGGTCCTTGGCATGAAGAATGTCGGCGAGATGGTCGACTATATAGCGAGAACCGCAGAATAGACCATGACGAATATTCGCCATTACTTGTTTGATGAGATAGCACTCGGGCAAAAGGAATCCTTTTCCGTTGAAATAACAGAGAGAATGATGGATTCCTTCCTGTCTATCACGGGAGATATCAATCCTTTGCATTGTGATGAGGAATATGCGAGGATGAGAAAATATCAGGGAAAGGTTGTCTACGGGATGCTCACCGCTTCATTCCTCAGCACCTTGGCCGGAGTCTATCTTCCTGGTGAGAAGAGCCTTCTCCAATGTGTGGAAGTCGGCTTTTCCGGTCCCGTGTATGTCCATGATATTCTGACGTTTGAGGGTGAAGTCATTGATAAACGGGAAGCGTTCCATACAATAGAGGTCAAAGTTGTTATCCGAAATCAGGATTCCAAAAAAGTATGTACTGGTAAGATACGCATTGGGGTGACCGAATAATCAGGGGGAATCCAGATGGTTTTTATTTCTGCAGGGTTCGCCATATTCTTTTTTGTAACATTGGCGGCGTATTATTTGCTTCCCGGAAGTACCCAATGGGTAGTCCTTTTGATTGCAAGTATGGTCTTCTATTTATTAGCAGGAACCCCGTTTACCATCATTTACCTTCTTGTAAGCGCCGTTTCTGTATATTATGCGGCAAGATATATCGGACAAAGGGTGGACAACGGGAATGCGCATTTGTCCCCCTGCAAGTTGGTATATGTCCTGACTGTTTGCCTGAATGTGGGGATGTTGTCATCGCTCAAATACATGAATTTTCTTACTGGAAACCTGAATAATGTTCTCGAGCTCTTTGGATGCCCCTTTTTCATCCCCCCTGTCCATTGGATCGCTTCGCTCGGGATTAGCTACTACACCTTGCAGGTTGTCGGATATCTGACGGATGTGTATTGGGGGATTGCCCCTGCCCAGAGAAACCTTTGCAAGATGGCCCTGTTTGCGGGATTCTTCCCTCAGATGGTATCAGGACCAATCAGCAGGTATGGCTTCCTTGAAAGCACTTTGTATGCACGGCACGACTTCGATTATGGCAAGGTCTGCATGGGTTTGCAACGGATGCTCTGGGGTGTGCTCAAGAAGATGGTGATCGCTGACCATTTGTTTCCTTTCACAGAGATGGTTTTCAATGATTCGGGGAATTACAGCGGGGTTTTCGTGTGGATTGGGACTCTGCTGTATGTCCTGCAGATCTATGCCGATTTCTCTGGGTGCATGGATATTGCACTGGGTGCCTCGGAATGTTTTGGGATTACGTTGCCTGAGAACTTTCGGGAGCCGTTTGCTTCCGTAACAATCCAGGAGTTTTGGCAACGATGGCATATAACCCTCGGTCTCTGGTTGCGCGATTACATAATGTATCCGATATTGCGTTCAAAGCTTTGGACGAGGTTGGGGAAACGGATGCGAGTACGGTTAGGGAAAAGATTGGGGAAACAGATCCCTACTTTCCTTGCCATGCTGGTTCTCTGGATTCTCATGGGTGTGTGGCATG
>JBAXZS010000199.1:0-5023 GCA_041670175.1 Sphaerochaetaceae bacterium
CCGTTTAGTATGGAAACTATACGGCGGTAATCAAACAAAACGGCAATTTAATAATTATATATTTTATATGTAATTATGCAAAATTTTGTGTTTCTTGCTTTTACTTCACGCCGTATAGTTCAATCGCGAGGAAGTATGCTTTCAAACGCCAGATAGTTTTAATTAGATGGCAAATTAAATTAACTCTACGTCAATGGAGATCCTTATATCTAAAAAAGCGAGCCTTTTTTGCTCGTTCATAGTCTCAATGAAAATGAAAGCGCCCTCTGTCAAAAAGGACGCTTCTCTGAAAATCTTGGAAATATACGACTGATGGGTTCCTACCAGTATTCCTTTGGCGGGATCTTTGGAACCCTTTTCCTCACCTTCTTGCCGAATCTGGCCTTCACATAACACTGGTGACTGCAATACTTTTGTTGCCGCTCGCCCCAGGTGGTGAACTTCTTGCCACAATAGGCACAATACTTGATTTGCAGGCTTTCCTTCTTTGGCATACCCTCATCCGAATGCTCTCTCCACCACGCCCTTCTGCAATCCTCCGAACAATAAAGCCTTTTCCGTCCACTCAACACCGTGATAGGCCGCCCGCAATAACGGCATTTGGCTTCCTGCTTATCGGAAGCTGAGTTGCTTATGACATCAACTTCTTCTTGTGGACGTTTCTCTGCCGCAAGCTCTTGGACAAACGGGGCATCCTCGACCGGAGTAGGCGTTGGCTGGCTGACATCAGGAGCTTTCTCACCGGGCTCACCCTGTTTCACGGAATCAGGCAGTGGCTCGATTTCCTTTTGAGCCAAAAGCAACGCAGGTACCATCGTCCCTTTTGCACGATCATCATTGCGTCTGACGCCGGACCTTACAGGAACAACGCATTTGAGGGCAAACCCAGATTCCTGGAATGCCAAGAGAACAAGTCCCAAGTTGTCAGGAAAGCACGAGATGGTAAAAGCATCCACCTCCATTTGGATGAGGTTTTCAGCAATGGTGGGAACGTCCTGCTCTATGATGATGTCGCTGAAATCCAGCAGGTTGTTCTTTGTCTGCATGGTACGGCGATAGGCGTCGGAGATGGCCTGGATGCTGCTCTCCAGCCTTGGCATATTCTCAAACAGCTCAATCTTTTTCATAAGTCCTCCTTAGATAGACACTTCAATGGTTTTGTGCATCTATCACTCCTGCTCGAATTAATTGCAAGTAAAACCGCATGGGATGGAGGGACTTTTTACAAATCAGCCCTTATATGACAAAGGGCTTCCCGTCCTGTGACCAGAAGTCCTTAACCACATTGCCCTATCTGTTTTAGGAGACAAGTCCGCCGGAAATGACAGTCCCGTCCTTGAACACAACGTTTATCTTGGTTCTGGAGTAGACGACGATGTAGTCGACCAAGATAAGGAACTGGTCGCCACTGAACCTTTTGATGGAATTTTGCTTTGTGAGCTTGCTAAGGAAAGTGGTGATGGACGCCTTGCGCAGCTTCATGTTACTGAGAGCTTCCGACAGCTTGTTGCCCTCGTTCTGGTTCTCTTCGAGACGTTTGACCAAGCCATTGTAGCCGGTCATCTCCTGAGAATCCGCAGAAGAAACAGGACCGGAAAGGGCTTGTTCCATCCTGAAGATTATCTGTGCCCTCTCATTGTCCAACGCCGCTTTCTTTTGCTCAAGCTCACTGGTGTCCAAGACTTTCAGAATCGTGTCCTCCACTTTTCTCTTGACCTCATCCACATTCACGATAAGTTCATTTACAGCCTTGATGTAGACTTCCTCAAGTTCAGTCTCGAGCAGATGGGGTGTTGTGCATTTCCTGTCATTGTTGAACTTGTTGAGGCACTGCCAGACGGTCTTGCGATACTTGTCGTTGGAATGCCAGGTCTTGGGACTGTAGATGGAGCCGCAATCCGCGCATTTCACTCTCCCCGAAAATGGGCTGGTGCATCCATGAGGCACCTTCTGCCCGAGCTTCGAGAGCCTGACCTGCGCCGCCTCGAACTGTTCACACGGGATAATGGCTGGATGGTTGTTCTCTACCAGGTACATGGGGACCTCGCCGTGATTCACCTTGGTCTTCTTCGTCAGAAAATCAACCGTATAGGTCTTCTGGAGGATGGCATTGCCCTCATATTTCTCGTTCCGGAGTATTCCAAGGATTGTCTCGCTTTGCCAGTGGTCCTTTCCCTTCATTGTCTTTATGCCTTGCTGGGTAAGCTCCGAGGCGATGAAGCGTGGTGCCTTGCCCATGAGAAACTCGGAAAAGATGAAGCGGACAATCTTCGCCTGCTCCTCGTTGATCACGAGCTCCCCATCAGGCCCTTTGTCATAACCAAGGAAGTTCTTGTAACCGACGATCACCTTGCCGCTGGCGAGGCGCTTGCGGATGCCCCAGGTGACATTCTCGGAAATGCTTCTCGATTCCTCCTGGGCCAGGGAGCTCATGATGGTAAGCAGCACTTCACCTTTTCCATCGAAAGTCCAGATGTTCTCTTTCTCGAAGAAAACCTCAACTCCCTTCTCCTTGAGCTTCCTGATGGCGACAAGGCTGTCCACCGTGTTGCGGGCGAAACGGCTGACCGATTTTGTAAGGATCAAGTCGATTTTTCCCGCAATGGCATCGTCTACCATGCTCTTGAAGCCTTCACGGTGGGATGTGCTCGTCCCGGATATTCCCTCGTCGGTGTAGACCTTGACGAACTCCCATTCTTCCTTTCCCTTGATGAACTCGGTGTAGTATTTCACCTGAGCCTCATAGCTGGAGGCCTGCTCGGCAGAGTCCGTTGAGACTCTTGCATAAGCCGCGATCCTTCTCTTTGATCTCTGCTCACCAAGCGGGGTCTCAGTGAACCTGGCCAATGTTGCCGGTATCGTTATTACTGTCTTGGTTCTACCCATGGATTCTTCTCCTTTCATAAACCACATTCCTTGACGCGTCTTTCCAAGTTCTACGCTCCTTGTTTCCGTCTGACAACAAGAACAGCAGCTCGTGCTCGAAGACCTGGATTTCCTTTATCCGTTCCTTCACAAGGTTCCCATCAATCCCGTCTTCCAAGCCCAGCACTTCCGCTGTAAGCTCGAGCAGGACCTTTTCAGGAAGATTGCAAGCCGGACAGACATGCGCCGACTTGTCAAGCTTCGTGCTGCAAATCCAACTGTAGTAGCTGGTACCTGATACGGAATGCTTGTGGGTCCTTCGCCTATAGCTTTTTCCGCAAAGCGGGCATTTTACCAATGACGTGAAGTAAGAAAAGGAAATCCCCTGGTTTGCCATGAAACCAATGGCCTGTCTCCTTCCAATCTCCTTCTGGACAGCATCGAACGTCTCTTGGCTGATGATGACAGGATGACTTCCCTCGGCGATGTAACGGTCAAGCTCACCGTGGTTCTTCACCGATTTGTGGCTCAGATGGTCACGTTTGAAAGTTTTCTGGAGGATGGCGTTGCCTGTGTACTTCTCCTGCCTGAGCATAGCCCACACCGACTGGTAGCGGAAAGGACCGCCTTTGATGGGCTTCACGCCATTCTTATTCAACATCAAGGCAATCTGGTCAGGCGACCTGCCATCAAGATAACTCTGAAAGACGAAACGTACAGCTTCAGCCTCTTCGGGGATGACAGCAAACTCCTTCCCGTTCCAGCGATAGCCGAACAGGGGCTGGTACTGGTTTATCCGCCCTTCCTTGAACTTCTTCCTGATGGCCCACGTCACGTTCTCGCTTATCGACCGGCTCTCCTCCTGCGCGAAGGCGGCAAGCAATGAAAGCATCAGCTCGCCGTCCTCGGAGATGGTGTTTATCCCTTCCCTCTCGAACCTGACCTGTATGCCCTTCTCCTTGAGGTGCCTGACCGTGGAGATCAGGAGCACAGTGTTGCGTGCGAAACGGCTGATGGACTTGGTCAGGATCATGTCGACCTTGCCGGACTCGCAGTCATCAAGAAGCCTCTGGAAACCAGGGCGGTTCGATCTGGTTCCCGTAAAGCCCCCGTCGGCATAAACACCGACGTACTCCCACCCCGGAGTACCTTTAATGAGCTTGGAGTAATAATCCACCTGGGTTGAGAGGGAATGCATGTTCAACTCCTCGTCAATGGAGACACGACAGTAGGCCGCGACCCGTTTCCTTCTTGGAATCGGCATGTCCAGATTGGCTATTCTCTTGATTATCTTCATGCTTTATACATCCCTCTATGTAAGACTTAAGTCAAGTTTATGCTTGAAATTAGCTCCCTTATCAGCGGTTTTTCCGAAGCCGAAAGAGCCTCCTCAATCGCCACCATCTCGCCCTCTGTGATGAGCTTGTTTTCAAGCAGTTCACGGACGAAGGACATGGCAAGGCAATAGGAAACCTGGGTAGAGAAACAAGCCTTCTCCATCATCGCTTCTCTCCGAACCGGTCCCTGATGTAGCATGCATGGGAGCAGAAGACCCGATTATGCTGGCCCCATGTGGTGAAGACCTTCCCGCAGCATTTGCAGGTGATGGTGTGTATTGCCTCTTCCCTGGGTTTGCTGGCTTGTGGATGTTCCTTCCACCAGGACCTTCTGCACTCCTCCGAGCAGTAAAGCCTCTTCCTCTTTCCGTTGCTGGCGATGGGCTTCCCACAAAATCGGCAGAGCTGTATGTTGTCGTCCGATGCTTGGATACGGCTTCTCTTTCCGCCGAGATCATGGTTCTTGCAGTAATACTTGACGGCGTCCTTGGTCAGTCCGGTTTTGACGGATATCTCGCCATAGCCAAGGCCGCTCTCACGGAGCTTGTTTATCTGTTCTTTCTGATCATTTGTCATTGGAATTGTCCCTCTATATGACACCGGACACGGGTGGGTTGTTTGCCCGGAAAAAGTTGAAAAAGTTCAAAGGCCTCCATCTTGAATAGGAAGTCTTTGAAGCCGATGAGAAAACATCAACACTAAATCTTGCCGTCCAGGATTTGGGCGGCAAAGCTTCTTACCTTGACGACCAAGTTATGAAGTGAGCTTTTGGGAATTCCCAGAGATGCCGCCAAATCGCGCTCAGTAATGTCGCTGGCCAA
>JBAXZS010000200.1:0-5010 GCA_041670175.1 Sphaerochaetaceae bacterium
AACAGAGAGAATCTACTCCCTGATCAGCGCTCTTGGCAGTGAGGACGCAGCTTTCGACTTCCAGAAAAAGCTTGACAAGAATATCCAACTCTACACCAAGAGTGGAGCCGGTGGTGCGACTCCTGTCGCCAATGGACAGGCTGCTGGTGGTATCTTCTACCTCGTCGATGCCCTTGACATCCTGAATCAGGGTTACCCACTCGTACTGACCTACCCGAAAGAAGGTGTCACCTATGGTGTTGAAGGCTCTGGAATCCTTACTGGTGCCAAAAATCCTGCGGCTGCAAAGAAGCTCATGGACTGGGCTTCTTCAAAACGCCTTGGTGAAGTCATGATGGCAAACAACATCTGTTACATCCCGACTCGTCCGGACATCAAAGTCGACAATCCTGCCCTTGATATGTCCAAGGTCAAGTTGCTCGAGTGCGATTCTGCTTGGAAGGGTGCGAACCGCCAGGCCTTGGTCGAGCGTTGGGTCAAGGATATCATCCAGCAGCAGTAACTTATCTGCCGGTTGTCTCTCTCATCTCGGGGACCGTGATTTTTGTACAACGGTCCCCAATTTCGGTCATTAAGGAAGACTCTCATGGCTAAAGTCCGCATGATTCAAAAGGATTCCGGTCTCTTCTATACCCTTGTTGTCGTATGGATTTGTCTGGCATTCTTCATTCTGTTCCCAGTGGTCAAGCTCTTCATTATGGCCATTCTTCCGAACGGACATTTCTCACTCGCCGACCTCAAAAAGAATTTTGGCGACATATATACAATGAAATCCTTGAAGAACAGCCTTGTGCTGGCCGTGGCAGTAAGCCTCACCGGCACCATCCTCGGCTATTTCTTCGCCTTGCTCGTCACGAGAACAAAAATCCCCAAATGGGCCAAGGTGATCCTTAGCGCCGTCACGCTGTTACCTTTGATCTCCCCGCCGTTCACCAGCTCGATCGCCCTTACCATGGCCTTGGGCCCAAATGGCACTATCCTTAGACTGCTTCATATCCCCGATTTCCAGATTTACGGATTCGTAGGAACCTGGATTAGCGAGACATTGACCTATTTCCCTGTCGCATTCATGGTCATCTCCGCCGTATTGGAAACCATGAGTGCAAACCTTGACGATGCCGCCCTTTCTCTGGGCGCAAGCTCTGGAAGGATTCTCAGGACCATCACAGTCCCGCTTTCCCTTCCAGGCATCGCGAACTCCCTGCTTTTGCTCTTCGGTTCTTCCCTTGCCGATTTCGCGACACCATTGATTTTGGGCGGTCAAGGATTCCCTGTTCTTCCAACACAGGCCTACTTGCAAATCACCGGCTTGTTTGACTTGAAAGGAGGGGCTTCCCTCTCATTCCTGTTACTTGTTCCTGCCTTAATCGTCTTCTGGCTGCAGAGGATGCTTGTCGGCGACAAGAGTTATGTCTCCGTCACTGGCAAGAGCGGCGCACAAAGCCGCTTCTTCAAGCTTCCCTTGTCGATGACCATCATCATGTCGGTCATCTGCACCATCGTGATTGCTTTTGTCCTGTATCTCTATGGCATCATCTTTGCTGGTTCGCTTATCAAGGTCTGGGGTGTCAACAATACCTTTACGCTTGACAGCTATAAATACGCTTTCACGTATGGCAAGAAGGCCGTCTTAGACACATTGAAGATTGCATTGGTCTCCACAATTCTAGGCACCATCCTCGCCGTAGTCATCGGCTACGTCGTCCAGCGCAAAAAGTTCCTAGGACGCCGGCTCCTTGAGATTACAAGCATGCTGAACTATGCGCTTCCCGGTACCGTTGTCGGCATTGCCTACATCATCTCATTCAACAAGAAACCGTTTGTGCTTACCGGCACGATGGCAATATTGGTCGCCGCCTATGTATTCCGCTACTACGCAACCGGCATAAGAAGCGTCATGGCTTCCCTGGAGCAAATCGACCCTACACTTGAAGAGGCATCCCTTGCACTCGGTGCAGGGACGGTAGGGACTTTCACTCATGTCACGATTCCGTTGATTATTCCTGCGGTGCTTACCGGCATCCGGTATCTGTTCATCCATTGCATGACAGCCATTAGTGCGACCATCTTCCTGGTTTCGGTACGATGGACGTTACTCACAACAAGAATCCTTGAAAGCATGACGGAGTTGCAGTTCGCACAGGCGTGCGCTTTCTCCGTCATCCTTATTGTCCTGGTTTTCATCACCAACGCTTTACTTGGTTGGATGTTGAAGCTTTACACCACAAAAATCCTGAAAAGTTATGCGGAGGTCAACTAATGAAACCTGTATCACTCAAGATAACAAATGTCACCAAAATATTTACAAAAGGCAATGAGTCGAATACCGCTGTCGACACTATGAACCTTGAGGTCGCTCCTGGGGAGATGATCGCCTTCCTTGGCCCATCCGGCTGTGGAAAGACAACCACTCTCCGTATGGTCGCTGGCTTTGAGATTCCGACAAGCGGACAAATTACCGTAAATGGGACGGACATCACCAACACCCCTGTTAACAAACGGGGCATCGGTTTTGTCTTCCAGAATTATGCTCTGTTTCCCCATATGTCCGTCTTCGAAAACATTGGATATGGTTTGAAAGCCAAGCACATGGATCCTGAGGAAATCACCAAGAAAGTAAAAGCCTCATTGGAGACCGTAGGACTTCCAGGAATTGAAAATCGTTATCCCAACCAGCTTTCAGGCGGTGAGCAACAAAGAGTCGCCCTTGCCCGTGTCATCGTCATGGAGCCGTCCCTGCTCCTGATGGATGAGCCTCTATCCAACTTGGACGCCAAGCTCCGCATCCATATGCGAAGTGAGATCCGACATCTGCAGAAAAAACTAGGAATCACCTGCCTGTACGTCACCCATGACCAGAGTGAGGCACTTACCGTCGCCGACAAGATTGTCGTCATGAGCAAGGGAAAGATCGAGCAGATTGGTACGCCAACCGGTATCTATCAGAACCCCCACTCCGCATTCGTCGCCGATTTCATCGGACAAGCGAACATCCTCTCGGCGAAAGTCGTGAGTGATGTCGATGGCAAGATTACCGCAGAGTTCCTTCCCGGTAAGAACTTCACGGCGAAAAAGGGAGAGGAAGTCCTGCAGAAAAAGGCTGGCGATATGGTTAATCTGATCATCAGACCGGAAAACATCCAAGTCGAGGATTACAATGGAGGAGCCGTTGAGGCGATGGTCACTACAGCCATCTTCAGTGGCAGCCATACCGAATATGAGCTCACACTCCAGAACGGTCAGAAAATCAAGGCATCGGTTGATTACAAGACCGGCACCAAGATTCACGAGGAGGGCAGCAAGGTCAACGTGGTCTTTGACCAGATTTCCGCCTTATACAACGATCGCTGAGGAAACAGCAAGGCTCCCTTTCCGAAAAAGGAAGGGAGCACCTCGGTTTTCTTCGCATTAACGGAATGCTCCGGCTTCAATGAGAGAATACTGAATGAGCCTGTTCTCTTCCGCTTCCGGAAAAGATATCCTTCTTTGCCCCGGCACTTGATGACAATCTGGAGACAAAGAGGCAGTTTCCTAAATTGTCCTTATGGTGTACCGAAAATGCACACCACCAACAAAATAGACAGTATCAACGACTGCACTTACAATTCCCTTTGTGTTATTCAAAATGACTTTCCTTTGCCTGCTGTATGCTTCCTTGATTTCTTTTCATTCAACCAAGCTGTTGCAAGCATTGGGTAACGAGTGATACTCAAGAAAATCCAAGGAGGCCGCTTCTCTGCCTGTGCCAGGGTTTTTCCTGACGAGACAAAGATGCTGCCTCTTTTAAGATTCTTCTATCCTGCAACTCATTGCCTGGGAAAGGGAGGTGATTAGTTTCCTTTTATATCTCAAAGATACCAAAGGACTGGCCTTCCATTTGGAGTTGGTTATCCACAAGGCTGCATTCACCCAAGGAATAAAAAGGCCGTGCCTGATACATAAGAGGAATCACGTTCCTTTCTTTGCTGGGATTGACCGCAAGTATGAATTTCCCTCTCTTATACACAAAGGGATAGGTATTCGCCTTCGCAAAGACAATCTCCAGATTTGGTTTTGTACCGATATCGGAATTATCATGACGCATCTTGAGCAATTCCCTGACAAAGTTCAGCAATGAATCCTTATCCTTTATTTGCAGGTCGACACAAGGAGCACAGTCACGCTTATCAACCGGCAAGTAGATATTCTTTGGTTCCGCGTTTGAGAATCCTCGGTTGCTTGCAGCAAAGCTCCATTGCATCGGAGTACGGGTCCCCGTCCGTTCATACCCACCTTCCTTACTGGGCAGATTGGCATATTGCATTCCGATCTCATCACCGTAATAGATAAAGGGTACGCCAGGCATCGTGAGCAAGAATGCATAGGAAAGCTTAAGCTCCTGCGTATCAAAGGCCTTGGTCAGACGCGGGGTGTCATGATTGCAGGTTATTAAACTGATATATCCGTGGTCTTTTGTCGCATTGTACCGGACAAGATACTCATCAAGGAAATCCATGATGTTCCCGTTCCCACAGCTACTGAAGAAACTCCTTTGGCTTCCGTCCCCACCGGTCTTGCGGAAAAGAGAATGATAGCCATTCCCTTCCTGGTTCAAATAGAAGTCCATGTCAAACAAAGCTTTGTTTATTGCTTTTTCTGGATCCGACCACTCACTGATCGCCGCCATCTCGGGATATTCCTTACGGACAGCCCCCAGGATATCACGCCAGACCTCAGCGGTAGCCTCACCTTCAAAATCATTCTTCACCAGGGAACCTGCCATATCGACCCTGAAGCCATCACATCCCTTTGCCAGCCAAAACCTCATCACGTCCTTCATCGCAGTGCGGGTGGCGATGCAAGCGGCGTCGGTATAAGACAATTGCCAGGGGGCGGTGATTTTCCTGAACCCGTAATTGAGCGCAGGCTGGGTCGAGAAGAAATTCAGGACACAACAGCCGCTCCGCTCTGAAACCCCACACAGATAATTCAATCCCGCCGGGCTGTTCCATACGGAATCGGTCCAGATGT
>JBAXZS010000201.1:0-4978 GCA_041670175.1 Sphaerochaetaceae bacterium
ACTGCCCGTCAGCACTCATCAGATAGTTGACCATGGCTTTTGCAGCCTCCATGTGAGGGGCTCCCTTGATCACTGCGCAACCGAAGGCGGAAGCAGAGGCACCTTCCTGAGGGTAGACCATCCTGATGTTTGTAGCACCGGATTTCAGCAGGGTGGAAGCCCCGTCCTCATAAGTAAGACCGACAACATACTCCCCTGACTGCACGGACTTGAAACAGACAGAGGAAGAAGTGGAGATGATCAGCTTGTTTTTCATCAAACCTTCAATATAGTCCCAAGCATCCTTACTGTCATTGCCAAACACAGCCATCATATTGGAAAGATTATTCCATGCCGCAGAAGAAGAATTCGGATCGGAAAGAACAATCTGTCCCTTCAAAGCCGGATTAAGCAGGTCCTTGTAACCCTTGATATCCAGGCCAAGTTTTTTCTCCAGTTCGGTGTTCACGCAGAACACGACCGTGGAAAGATGATCAAGATTATAAAAACCATTATTGGAACGATAATCAGGCATCACCTCACTCTCATAATCAGATATCCAATGTTCAAAAATCTCGCTATAGGCCTGCCCGTCACTATTACCTAGGCCACCCCACATCAAGTCACCTTGCGGCCTGTTCTTCTCTGCGGTGATTCTTGCGGTGAGCTCACCTGCAGAGCCATTGACGACCTCGACCTCGATATCGGGATATTTCACCTTGAAACCTTTGAGTAGGTTGTTCAAGTCATTCTCCGTCATGGTGGAATACAAAACCAGGTTCTTCCCCAAGCCGCCCTCAGCAGGTACGCTTTCCTTACTTCCGTTGGCAAAAACAAACGGACAAACCAAGAGGAAGGCCAAAAGCAACGCAATTACCCTTTTCATTTTAATCTCCTTTTATTCTCTTGCAGGAAAAACCCGCATCAGAATCAACTACAAGCTGATGTCCTCTGACTTGCTCAAAGTCAGATACACCACCAAAGAAATGGACGTAAGTACGGTCAGGATGGCCGAGAATGCACAAGCAAGCCCGTAATTGCCCCGTGAGATAGCCACATAAGCGGACATGGTCAACGTAATGGTCCTGTTGTTGTACAGGATGATGGAACTGCTTAACTCGGTGACAATGGACACCCAACTGAGAATTGCTCCTGATATGATCCCATTGGCCATCATCGGGACAGTAACAACAGCAAAAGTCTTGAGTTTGGATGTCCCCAAACTTATAGAAGCCTCTTCAATACTCATGGGTATCTGCATCAGCGTGGCATTGGCCGAACGTATCGTATAGGGCATTCTTCTAATCACCAACGAGATAATCATAATCAGCATGGTACCAGTCAGGACAAAGGGCTGTTTCCCAAAGGCAAGGACCAAGGCAATGCCGATAACAGAACCAGGCATGATGTAGGGCAACATGGAGAGCGTATCAATTAAATGATTCCAAAAACCCGGGCGACGAACGACAAGATACGCAATGAGCACAGAGAACAAGATGATGATTGCCAACGACCCGACCCCAAGAACCAGCGTGTTTCGTATGGAACGACTAAGCAACTTGGTGGCAGCCAGCTGATAATTAGCCAGGGAGAATCCAGGCTTGAACACCGCCTGGTCACAATTACGGAAAGAAAGATAGACGATATATACCTGAGGGATAAAGGAAATGGCGACCAGGCCATAACAATACAGATACATCAAGAATCCTGACAACCCCCTGGGCGTTTTCTTCTGTACAGGATGCAATGCATTGATGGAAAATTTATATCTGCTTGTAGCCCATTTCTGTATGAAGAAGACCAGGGCGGTCAGCACGATGGCGATTACAGAAATGGCCGCAGCAAAATTATGATCGGTACCATTCTCACCCAGGTATTGATTGTATATCTCCACAGGAAACGTACGGTAGCCCTCGCCGATGAGCAAAGGAGTCCCAAAATCAGCAAAAGCCCTCATGAACACAAGAAGACTGGCAGCAAGAACAGTCGGCATACTAAGCTTAAGGATAACCCGAAAAAAACGTTTCAGGCCCACACATCCAAGATTGGCAGAAGCCTCGATCAAGGTATTGTCGATATTCTTGAAAGCACCATTCATATAAATGAACACCAAAGGAAACAACTTCAAGGACTGCACCAGCAATATGCCACCAAAACCATAGATACTTCCTATCTTGATACCCAGATATCTGCTGAGGAACTGAGTGATGACTCCGGAACGCCCCAAAAGCAAAATCCAAGAATATGCACCGATAAAGGGAGCCGACATGCAGCACAACACGCTCAATACAAAAATCACCTTTGAGCCTTTGAGTTGATAAAATGAATAAAAATAGGAAATAGGGACACCTATGAGCAAGGTCACCACAGTGATTGCGATAGTGACCTTGAAACTGTTCACTATCGTCTTGCTGTAATATGACTGGGAGAAGAACCTCACAAATTGAGCTATGGTGAAATGTCCCGACTCATCCAGTACCGATTGACGTAATATCTCAAACAATGGATAGACAAGAATAAGGCAAAACAAAGCCAAGAACAGAATGGTTATCAACGACCACACATCGAGTTTCTTATGTCCTTCCACGTCATACCTCCTTTAGGATTGGAAAATCAGACATCGGTGCAATCGTTGCAAACCCCGTCAAGGATGTTCGCAGAACCATCGGCAGTAAATACATTGATCTTTTCCGAGTTGATACCTAGCGAAATCTCCGTACCTTTGGCAATAGTGTGCTCAATGGTGGATTCCTGAATGGACTCCACTTCCATTCCAGATGCAAGATGCATGAAATAATGGGTATTAAGGCCCAGGAACACCCCATCATCCACGATGGCTTTCAATCCAGATTCTGTCTCACGTCTCATGAGAAGTTCTTCAGGACGAATGGAGACCATCACCTTCTGGTTTTTCCTATACTTCTCCTGCACATTGTCCATAGCCACATCCAACTGTCCAAGAGAGAGATGGGGAACCTCATTTTCCATTACCAATGCACCTTCTAGCGTGTTGGAACGTCCAATAAAGGAAGATACAAACAAGTTGGCTGGTCTCTGATAGATATTCTTGGGAGTCCCAATATGCTGAATCACCCCACCCTTCATCACTGCAATACGATCGGAGACGGCCATTGCCTCCTCCTGATCATGAGTGACATAGATGGTGGTGATCCCTATATTGTTCTGTATCTCCTTGATGACAGTACGCATCTCAACTCGCAATTTGGCATCCAGATTGGACAAAGGCTCATCCATCAATAGCACATGAGGCTTGATGCAGAGCGCACGTGCAAGCGCGACACGTTGTTGCTGCCCACCAGAAAGACGATCAGGCATACGGTCCGCCAGCTGATCGATTTGCATAAGGCTGAGAAATTCATCCGCTCTCTTGGTAATCTCATCTTGGGAAAGTCTCTGGTTCCTCAACCCGAACTCGACGTTCTTCCGAACAGAAAGATGAGGAAATATCGCATAGTTCTGGAATACCATACCGATATTCCGTTTGGCGGGGTCCAAGTCATTGATTCTTGTATCATTAAAGAAAAAATCACCACCCTCAATAGTATTGAAGCCTGCAATCATCCTCAAAAGTGTAGTTTTCCCACAACCGGAGGGGCCAAGCAAAGTGAAAAATTCGCCTTCCTTCACATCCAGGTTCAAATGAGAAATAATTACATTCTCCCCATATTTTTTCAGGGCGTGCCTAATCTTTATCTCAACGCTCACCACAATTCCTCCACTGGAATCTTATCACAATGAATTAAGGATATAGGCGGTTTTTTCATCTGTCAAGAAAAACAACTCAAAAGAACTTAAATGAACTTATACAAACAAAATAATTTGAATATTGAAACACAAACAAAGAAATAAGGTAAAAAAAATTAACCCTATTGTTTGTTTTAACAGATAAGCACTTCAATACCTATCTGCTCAAAACTTCGCCGATCCTCGTCCGAGATAAACTTATCAGTAATAAGTTTGCTCACCACAGAAACCGAAGCGACGAAGAAACTGGACACCCTCCCGATCTTGGAACTGTCCGCAACTACAATGACAGGCCCTCGGGTATGCTCAATCATCAACCTGTTGACTTGAGCCTCGGCCTGGACTGGTGTCGTCAGTCCATACGGAACAGAGAGACCATCCAAACCAATGAAGGATTTAGATGCATAGATATTGGTAATCGTCTGTGTGGCCGTTTCTCCTATCAAGGTAAAGGATTCTCTACGGAATATTCCACCTGTTGAAATAATCTCTAGTCCGGAAGGCATATCCTCCATAGGAAAACAGGCATTATTAGTAATCACTTTCACCTGTTTCGCCTTAATGTCACGGAAAATCCGAAGAGTGGTAGATCCACTGTTGATAAAAATCGTATCACAGTCCTCCACCAAGTTCGCTGCAACACTTGCAATGGCATCCTTTTCCTTCTGATGCAAAATACTTTTCTGGGTAAACAGAGGGTCTCGAAGTCCTCTATTGGTGGCGACAGCCCCTCCATGCACACGCTCGACAAGCCCATCCCGTTCAAGAGTCTCCAAATCACGGCGAATAGTCATACTGGTGACTTTTAAACGTTCGCTCAAATCATTGACGCGTACCACGCCCTCATCCTTGATCAATTGGTAAATGGCATCACGACGTAATGGTAAAGGTTGCAAATCCAGGTCTTTTGTCTTCATCGAGTCTCCTCCCTTCCTATCAACCATATCGCTAAGAAGTCTTCTCTAAATCTGTTCTCAATACAGAACAGAGGGAATACATCATATCTTTTTCATCCGAGACAAGCACTTGCCTCACATACGAAGGAAAAACCTGGTCTTGAATAGTATCCACCAAAGCAAAAAGATACCCTTTCCTTTGCAAGGATAGCATGCGCTCGATATCAGGCTCAATCGTTATTCCCCGAGGAAAATACTCAATGACGAAATCGGCCCCTCCCGTATCCTGGCAAAGTGAATCGACCAGGGAGGAAGACCGCTCATATGAGCGTGCCAAG
>JBAXZS010000202.1:0-4976 GCA_041670175.1 Sphaerochaetaceae bacterium
CAAGCAACGGATGCCGTGCACCCAGCAGATGACAACGCTGGAGATTCAAATCTGTCCTTATCGCATTGGTAAGATGGCTATACTTGGCAAGTGCGTAATAACAATCGGCCATTGCGACCTTCTTGGATAAACCAAGCAACAAATCCATGAGGGCCTTGGTCCTGTCATTGAGTGCCTTGATGATCCTTGCCGTCTCGATGAGTATCTGGTTCTGGGCAAGGACCACATCGTTATTGAGCTCGACCAGACGAAAAGGTTCGGCGAAGATAGTGTTCCCACTGGCAGATGAACCACTGATAAACCCATCATCGCTTCCTCTCCTGTCGTTTCGCAAAGGAATGACAAGCCTTCCGTCACGATAGGCCCCTTGCTCACTTTGAGCCTGGTTTCTATGAGACTGGATAAATTCCTTGGCGAATTTCATTCTTCCCTGGCGGGCTTTCTCGACTTGCTGCAATAAGGAAGCAATGACAGGGTGGGTCGGCCTGACCGTCCCATCCTCCAGCAGGGTGTCCATGATCTCTTCTTTCAAGGAAATCAACTCCGGCTCAAGAGAGGGACCTAAAAGAAAACGGACATGAGCCAAGGGTACCTTGTCACTCAAGGTGCTTTGGCAGAAATCCATCAGGCCCTGGGCGCTTTCAATATATACGGCGACCTGATACAGGGCAAGCCCGTCAAGACTGTAACGTATATCCCTGATATTCCCCAATACCCCACTAAGGTCGGGAAAACGTGAAGGCTCCTTTGTTGCACCACTAGAGAGCAACCGCAAGAACTCGGCGATTATTTCCTGACGGTTCTCCAATTGCCCCACCTCTGTGCAAAAAGACAATTCCTCAAGCAACAGGGAACCTTCACTTGAAAGACTTTGCTGTTTGATTACCTCGAGGACCGAGGAAAACGCAAGATCCTTTTTACTCTTCTGATCCATCGTCATACCTATATTTCTGTCCCTTATGGGACTTGTTGTCTTCATTTTTCATCCAAGCTGGGGTCATGGTCTTAAGCGACTCCAGAATTCTTAGATAACTTTCGTACCGGTCAGGATCTATCTTACCTTCCTCGACCATCTTCTTGACAGCACATTGGGGCTCATTGTCATGCAGACAACAATCGTAGGCGCATCTTTTCGCCGGTTCAAGGAACTCAGGAAAACTCTGTGCGATACGATGCGCATCACCATGAGGAGGAAGGATTTCCCTAACGCCAGGGGTATCGACAATAGTCATGTCCCCCGCAAACAACATCAGGGCATGATTGGTGGTATGGCATCCTCGGTTATACTTCTCGCACAGGTCTGAGGTCTTCTGGTTGCTTTGCAGCAAAGTATTGATCAAGGTGGATTTCCCCACCCCGCTCTGGCCGATAAAGGCCGTTTTCTTCCCTGCAAGCAGAGCCTTAAGCTCATCCATGTTCTCGCCGCTTTGGGAACTTACTGCGATAATACGGTACCCAAGCGTATGAAACAGCGAGAACCTGGCGAATTCATCCTCGGTCAAAAGGATATCGCTCTTGTTCATGATGATGAGGGGCTTCACATTGATACAACAGGCGATGCACCGGTCGATGAAACGAGGGCGAAACGGCGGGGTGTTCGCGCTGGTGACAATTGCTATCTGGTCCATATTTGCGACCACGGTCTGGTTGCAACGGCCTTTGTCATTCCATCGTTGGAAACAATTGGTGCGTTCAATACGAGCGAGAATCTGGCAGTCGGCGGTAAAGGAGACATAATCGCCTACAGCGATTGGGTTGTATTCGTTCTTTACCGAAGTCAGCTGCTTGCCTTTGATGCGACAAATGAAAGACTGCTCATCCTTCATCACCGTATAGATATTATTGATGCCACGAGTGACCAGACCCTCTGAAAATTCCATACCACCCATGGTATACATAAGTTTGGAACTTGACAACAACCAGGAAATGGGTATGGTGGTATCTATGTTCAGTTTTAAGACTTGTAATCATCAAGATTGTCTCGCATATGTGTGCTGTGGCTCTGATACCTGCTATCATCACAGCCAGAACAAAGAACAACTCCTGTCATTGTGCACGGAGCAACTTTCAAATGGGCAGAAATTATTGGATATTTCAATAACTGATGCCGAATTTGCAGATGTATGCCTTCCTCCTAAGAAAGAGATAGTGACAAGTAACTTTGCATGGAGCACTTTTAGCAATATCGACTTCTCCCACAGCAAAATTCTTACAAGCTTCTTTGATTTCTGTCTTTTTGATAATTGCAAGTTCATCGATCTTGACTGCCGATATTCGGTATTCGGGGGAAGTAAATTTGTGAATTGCAACTTTTCCAACTCGCTGATCCTCCACAGCAACTTCAGTGGCGTAGATTGCAGAAACTGCGATTTCTCCAGTAGCGATTTGTATTATTCAAATTTTGCTTCCAGCTACCTGAGGGATTCTTCATTTGAGGACTGCAACCTCAAGAAAGCCGACTTCAGTTTCATAGACCAAAGAAGAGTCTCCTTCAAGTATTCGAACTATCAGGAGGCACGCAATTGAGGATCTTCACTCATTTCTCTGTCGTAGGTTTTTGTAATACCTACCTCATCGGACAAGAGGACGGCGGCCCTGCCATCCTTATTGACCCGGGTCATATCGACAACGAGCTAATCAGTCTCATCGAAACAAATCATTATCGTATCGATACGGTGCTCTTGACTCATAATCATGAAGCTCATATCCAAGGCCTGGGGACCTTAAGAAAGATTTACAGCCCGACCATCTATGCCGGCGCAGCAAATTCCTTTGAATATCCTGTGGAGAAAGTCCATGATGACCAAATACTTGAAATCTGTGGTTTCCATGTGAAGGCACTCTATGTACCAGGGCATAGCCTTGACAGTTTTGCCTATCTGATTGACCATGCCATCTTCAGTGGCGATACTCTTGAGAGCGGGAGGATTGCCGCCACCAATGGCTTCATGGAACAGGAACTCTTAATCAACACCATCGAATCAAGGCTCATGACACTCAATGAGAATTTCTTGCTGTTCCCAGGCCATGGGACAATATCAAAGATACGTATTGAACGGATGTTCAACCAGGATTTGCTGAGACGCAGGACTATTGAGAAGGCGCGGTCTTTTTGGCGTAGTGAGGAATAAGCCAGGCCTTGAACCGCTGGGGCAGCGGACTTCTAAAAGTCATCCGTTCTCCCGAAGAGGGACTGTCGATTGAAAGGGAAAAGGAATGGAGCATCAAAGTCTCCTCGCCTTTCACCTGTCCATAGCGACTGTCACCTATTATGGGGTGCCCCAATGAGGCGAGATGAACCCGTATCTGATGGGTTCTTCCCGTATGAAGAGTCACCCGCACCAGGGCGCATGAGGGATATTGCCGGAGTACTTGGTAATCAGTGCACGCAATCCTGCCTTCATCCTGAGGACATACGCAAAATTTCTTACGGTCAGAAGAACTCCGTCGTATGCCGGTGGTAATGGTCCCCTCTTTTTTTGCAAAAGTCCCTTTTGCGAGAGCGATATAAATCTTCCTGTTGGTATGTTCCTTAAATTGCAGGGCAAGATTCCGATGGCTTTCCCTTGTGCGGGCGATGACCATAGTACCACTGGTATCCTTGTCCAAACGATGTACTATCCCAGGACGGACATCAGACGGCTCGTCGTCCTGTTCGTCATCCTCTCCACCAGTGGAGAAATCCGTTCCATATCGAAAAAGAAGGGCGTTCACCAAAGTATTATCCCAATTGCCATTTGCGGGATGGACCACCATGCCCTGTTTCTTATTAATCACAAGCATGTCCTTGTCCTCATAGAGAATATCCAAAGGGATATCCTGGGGCTCAACGCCCTCAAAGAAGGAGACAATGTATTGCAACTCAATGACATCGCCTGTCTTGACCAGATGGCTTTTCTTCTCACTCTTGCCATTGACCCAAATAAGAGTCTCCTTGTCAGAGAATATGGTCCTTGAGATACTATCGCAATGCGTGGTGCAATATTTATCCAGACGTTGCAAAACCGGTTCCTGTTGTACCACCATCCGGAGTTTTTTTACCTTACTTGGCATTTTTTGCCTCGGCCTCACCAATAAAATAATCAGCAAGAACAATCCCCAGCGACAGCACACCTGCAGCCGCAGCCTGATACAGGACCACATTCAAAGCCGGTTCCGTTGGAAGGTTGCCACCCAGTGTGTTGATCAAATTATAGGATAAGGCGGCCAAAGGATAGGTGATAGCCAAAGAGCCAAAGAACAAGGTCTCTCCTCGTCTTAGCTTATATGTCCAAATCGGGAATTCCTCTTTTTTATATGGCTCATACTGGGGAAGTTCATCCGCAAAAAGAGACCCGCAGAATGAAAGCAATAGCAAAAAAACCACAAGTTTTTTCAAGCGTTGTAATTCCTTTCACCAAAAATACGAGTGCCGATACGCACCACGGTCGACCCGTTGCCGATTGCCAAGGGGAAATCCTGGCTCATCCCCATGCTCAAGATTGAGAAATCCACCGAAGGAAACCGTCTTTTGCATTCCAAGGACAACATACGCAATTCCTTGAATGCCGCACTGGTCTTCGCCTCATCTCCTCCCAGCGGCACTACGGTCATAAGGCCCCCTATCTTGATATTCTTCATCTCGACCGAGGTTTTAATCGTATCAAACAACTCCTTCTGGGAGAGAAATCCGCTTTTAGCTTCCTCCTCACTGGTGTTGAACTCCAACAGAATCGGCATCACCTTGCCTATCTGCTGGCATTCCTTCTGGATCTTATCCAGCAACTTCAAGGAATCGACACTGTCAATACTATCCACCAAGGGGACAATCCTCTTCACTTTGTTGGTCTGCAGGTGCCCAATCAGATGGACCATCATTCCACCGGGACGATCAAGGGGAAACTTGGTTGCGATTTCCTGCACATGGTTTTCCCCAAACAGACGTTGGCCACACCTGTACGCCTCGAGGATATTTTCGTAGGTATGAAGCTTGGATA
>JBAXZS010000203.1:0-4867 GCA_041670175.1 Sphaerochaetaceae bacterium
GGGCAATGGATTATCAAGCGAGCCTAAAGGACATCAACGATTGCGCCGTTTATCCAAGACAAATGCAAGTGCCAAATTACAGGAAAAGTATCCAGATTTGAAATGTATGGGACCTGGGTATTGAACTACAGATTCCAGTCGTAAAGCTCTAAGAAATGAATATGGCGTGCTTGAATGCCCTACTGTTTTCTGCTTTTTTTCTTGTCAGTGTGCTACACTTTCTTTCATGAGTAATGAATATTATCAAGAACATGCAGAAGAATATGTGACAAATACTGTGGATTTGGATATGGGGATTCACTATGAACATGTATTGCCTTTGCTGGAAAAAGGAGCCTCGATACTTGATGCGGGGTGTGGAAGTGGACGTGATGCCCTTGCTTTCAAGCAAAGGGGATATGTTGTTGAGGGTTTTGATGCCTCTCCTGAAATGGTCAAAGTCGCACGTTCCTATGCCAAGGTCCCTGTTATCGTGCAACGCTTTGAGACCCTCACCTATGAGAATCGATTTGACCTGATCTGGGCGTCAGCGACATTGCTTCATGTAAGCCGGGAGGATCATAAGCTGGCATATGCCAACCTGTACAGAGCTTTGAGAAGCAAGGGGATCCTCTATTGCTCGTATAAGGACCGGACGTGTGATTTTAAGAAAGATGGCCGCAGTTTCACTTGTTTTACCAAGGAATTCTTCAGTCATTTTGTCCAGGAACAAACACAATTCTCCCTTGTAGAGCTCTATTCAAGTCATGATTTACGTCCAGGGAGGGAAGGAGAACCCTGGCTGAATGCGGTTCTGAGAAAAGAGTAAGAGGTTGGTCACCGATTCCTCTTTTATTCAATGTTATCCCAATTTAAGGAAGTTTAGCGTATATTGCATAAGGCTGTCGTACAACGCCTTGACGTAAATTTCTTTTGCTTACCATGCTATGATAATTGTGCTTGGTGAAATCTACACGTGGCAGGTAAGCAATTTTGATTAGAGGGATTGTTTTGAAGGAAATGGAAGAAAAACAGTATAAGCCTGTATTGGCCAGTAATTATTTCGACAATATGGTCATTCATTGGAAGCCGGGGAAAGGCAGACCGTACTACCAGGATGGAGAATGGAGGATGGTGGTGAAGAAGAGGGAACGGAATGACTACCTCCTCAAGCTGGATGAGATTCTTGACGATGTGGGTGGACAAGTTGATACCTTTATCCATAGTGTCAAGCCAGAAAACAGGGAGCAGGCCAAGAATCTTCAGGATGAGCTCCTGGCGACGGTCTCCTCTATTCTTAAGACTCCGCCCTGCCTGCTACCCAGCCAGGATGAGGCTCTTGTATATAAAATCGGAATCCAAGATCAACTGATTGAATTGCTTTGGAAAGCAACTGAGTACCTTCGGGATAAATACCAAAGACTGGTAGGCTAGTAGCGGCTCATATTCATCATACGGTTTCTCAGATGTTCCTGAAGATTCTTGTCGCGGCAAAACACATAACAGCCTTTCATTCCCCTGGATAACAGGATCTTATAGATGTTCTTGATCAGGACAGTAAGTTTGTCAGGGCTGTCTTTCAATCCCTTCTTGCCTGCGGCATCGTGGTAATCATCTCTGCTTGCATACACTTTCATGGATTGTGGGTCAAAGCGCAGGTCGTTGCCGATGAGGACTCCCACATAGTCGAATTCAAGTCCTTGTGCTGTATGGACACAACCAATCTGGTCTATCTTGTTGTTAATCGCCCAAGAGGTGGAGTCCTTGTGACTGTTCCAGGGCATCCTGAAATTATATTCATCCATGGATACATCGCAAACCTGGGCATCCGTATTGCCTTGCTTCTCGCTTGTCCATTCCCATGCAAAACCAGCAAGCATTCTGGCGTTGGCTCCTTGCGAGACCCGCTCCTTGATTTTCTGGTAGAGTAGGTTTGGGTCATCGCAAAGTTCAAAACTGAAAGATTGCTTGTCCCATCCATCATAATTAGCCGTCTCCGCTATCTGAAGGGTATTGTCAATCCAGTTAATGAAACCTTCTGCTCCTGAACATCTGAATTGCGCTTTCAGTCCCACCTGCATAACCGAGGATCCGTGTTTTCTCGCTACAGCTTTAATCCTTTTCACGCTGCCTTCATCCTCAGGACGAATATTCTGGTGATCGTCGATGAAAAATACATTTATTCGTGATGCATTGATGATATCCTCCACTTGGCTTATCCCGCTATACATGAAGGCTCCTTTACCCTTGAGCCGATGGGCTTCATCGCAGATAAGGACATCGAATTCATCACTTTTTGCATCGACAAAAGCTGAGGAACCGGAAAACAGCACCGACAACCTTTTCTTGCTGAACGATGATTTCTGAGCAAGCATTTCCTCAATGCAGGAACGAAAGGCCGCATTAGGAGCTATGAACTTGAGATTTCTCCCTTGTTTGAGCAACGTGACAAATGCGTTCATGGCGACGACGGATTTTCCCGTCCCAGGTCCTCCATCGACAATGATTGTGGTTTTCTTTCTTGCATGGGTGGCAATGTCGATGATGTTCGCATAAGCGATCTTCTGCTCATCAAGCAAGGTGAAGACTTTATTGCCCTCGAAAAGCTCGGATACATATTCAACGAATTTCTTTGAAGGTGCGATTTTCCCATGCTCAATCTGGTAAAGGATTTCATTTCCTCGTCCTTTCCTTACATATCGATTGATGAAATCCTCCAATTTCTCCGTGTCGGAAGAGAAAAATATAGGAGTATCCCTGATAATCCCTTGGTATTGTTCAGAAAGAAGCGGATCTGGAGTATGAGGATGATAATTATGAAGATAAGCGCAGGAAATAGGAAAAACCTGTCCGTCATAAATCGATTGGTTCATGTCCGAGAGATACTTCTTGTACGAGTATGCCTGGTAGGAAGGGTGCAGCACTTCCTTGTCGCTTCCCCCAACGTAGGTCCTGACGATGTCCTCTTTTTCTGTGGCTTCGGCTTCCTCCCACTGCTTGAGTTCCACAATGACAAAATTTGAGACCTCATTGTCATCGTGCCCTGCAATGATAAAGTCAATACGCTTGCATGTTGCGGGTATCTTGTACTCGATGAAGATTCCACAATCATCAGGAACTCCTGATTTTCGTATGATGGTTCCCATGAACTGCATCGAGTTGTTCCAGGAAGTCCTTTCGTTAGGGGAGGGCCTTCGGCCCATGATGCTGCAATACCGAGTCTCAATATCTCCAACGATTGAATTTTGTTCGACCTCCTTGATGAATCGAGAGGCATCACTTTCATAGATTATCATTATCTCTCCAACTGGCTTTCCTGTACGAATGCAACCTGTCCAATACTACCATATCATGGATTGAAGAGTAACGGGAAGGTTTTCAGTTTTTCTTGCTTTCCCTCTCAATTGGATACATTATGCTAGAGATATTTGTAGGGGGCGAAATGAATATTTTGGTGTGTGTGAAGCAAGTTCCTGGATCAAATGAAGTCCAGGTCGATCCCAATACCGGGGTGCTGATCCGAACCCAGGACAATAACAAACTTAATCTGTAACGTTTCCTAATTAGGGCTCATTACCCATCGTCAGTGGGTACTTGAACCCTATATCCTCGCAGAACTTCCTCGTCTTTCCGGTGACCGTGCAGACATGCCATTTGTGAACCTAGTCAAAGAGAAATATGGAATCCAGTTCAGCATGGACGGCGTAGGCCAGGCAAAAGACAATATTTGGACGGAACGATCTTGGAAAAGTTTGAAATATGAGATGTTTTTCCTCAATGACTTCCAGACAGTGGATGAAATGAGGAATGCAATAGATGATTACTGGGTTTTCTACAACGGAGAGAGAAGGCATCAAAGCTTGGATTACATGACTCCAAACATGAAGTATTTCTCCTCAAAAGAAAACATCGAGACTAAAAAGCAGACAGCCTGAGAATCCACTTAAGGTTCTACCAAGAATTGTCTTGACTTAGGGGCTCACTATAATCATCCGGGGACGGTTAGGAGGACTGGGCTGACAATGAAATTCTGCCTATAGTTCCCCAGCTATTGGAGAAAGCTCCCGTTATCGTAGTTTTCCAAGCTGGATTTTGGTTATTCAAAATTCTGGAAAGCGTTACTGCCGAAAGTGGATTATACGTTCGTTTATTATAGTTATTACGCACCATTACAACAAATATTAAATTGGACTCCTTCTATAAACCACTTCATTTTTATAAAAAAAAAGCGGGATGCCCCGCTTTTATAAATGCCATCATTCTTACCAATCACTTTTTAGAATTGGTGTATTGATTGCTTCAACATAAGCATCTTTTAGAACACCGAAGTATTCATTAAACTTATCAAAATATCCTTTATACTTCAAAGATTCACTTCCAGCACCAGCTACATTATATCCACCTGATATATAGCTAGCAGCTTTAATTCCAGAGAATTCAATTTTAGCTTTTTCATCTCTGGTATATATAGATATATTATAAGTAAATTCACGAGCAAACATGTCTGCACCGAACATTTCCCTGCCCCGTCCTGTGCCTTTTAGAACGCCACTTTCTTCATCATCATAAGTAATTACCGCTTCTGCTGAATTGAACGTTTCGGCAATCCAAAGTTTAGAAAGTTTATAAATTTCTGCTTTATCCATTCCTTGAAAATTAACTACATATGAGAAAGGATTTTCTAATAATGAAGCGGGAGTTGGTTCCAATGAAACACACGAACCGAATAAAACCAATGTCAGTATAACGAATGCTAAAATTGATACTTTTCTCATCTCATCCCCCAAATTCTTAATTACTTGAGTCAATTTCAAAATAGATTCTTGTATCTCAAGAGTGAATAAATATACAAATCTACTAGCGACCTGATTCAGCTTCACAGAAAACC
>JBAXZS010000204.1:0-4823 GCA_041670175.1 Sphaerochaetaceae bacterium
AATGCGAAGGAAAGAAGAGAAGGGAAAGTGATGTCCATTGATAAAGATTTCATAGATTCCTTTGAGTTGTTACAATTGTGACGGTTGTATGCTAAAGTATTGGGTAACCCAAGAGTAAAGAGGGTTCTTGTCTTTTTTTGAAAGCTTGGGGAAAGAAAATGTCGTATTGCGATAAAGGAGGGAAGAAACAGAAGTATGAAAGAAACAGTATCATATGATGAATTGTCTCCGGATGCATTTAAACAAAGGATCGAGCAACATCCCATCGGATACCTGCCCTTGGGAACATTGGAATGGCACGGTGCCCAGAATGTCCTAGGAGCTGATGCGATACAGGCTAGGGGGCTCTTCATACGTACGGCTGAGATGTATGGCGGTATTGTTTTCCCTCCACTTTGGGTTGGACCGGACAGGATCTGCAAAGAGGGCGAGGGAAAATGGCTGATGGGAATGGATTCCCATCGGATGACCCAGCCGAACCAGCAGTTGCCAGGGAGTTGCTACTGGGTTCAAAAAGGGTTGTTCCTGCTTCTGCTTGAATCGATTGTCTCCCAGGCCAAGAGGGCGGGGTTCCGTTGTCTCATTGCCGATGGGCATGGACCGTCAAGAAAGGCTTGGGCTGAGATGGTGGATATATGGGAAAAACAATATGACATCATCCTGCTATCCGCAATCAGGGACTTCGAGGGTACCTCATGGAAGACCCAGATGGATCATGCAGGGAAGAACGAGACTTCGGCGATGATGGCTCTTCGCCCGGAACTGGTCCATTTGGACAGGTTGCCAGTCGATCGTTTTGAGTGGCCTCTTGGGGTGATGGGCGAGGACCCTCGGGATAGCAGTGCCGATTTCGGGGAAAGCTTGCTTGCCTCAACGGTTGAGGCGATCGGGGCTAAACTGCATAATTTGGGTTTGTAAGAGATTTTCTGTCTTGAGGGTTTTCCTTTTGGGAGGTGTATGAGCCAGATTGTTAAAACTTTTTTCTCAATTCAGGAATTCGCTTCAATTTGTGGCACGACTAAAAATACCTTGTATCATTATGATGAAATCGGTCTGTTCAAGCCCGATAGGGTGGAGAACAATGGGTACAGGAAGTACTCTATGGAGCAGTTCTTCCAATTTGATGTCATCGTGACGCTTAGGGATAGCGGAGCCTCCTTGAAGGAAATCAAGCGGTATCTCCTTCATAAAAACCCACAGGATTTCCTTGCTTTTCTCAAAATACAGAGACAACGGCTTGCCCAGGAGCAAAGACGGATGGAACGACTTGTCCATGTGTTGGACTGCTATAGGGAAAGAACCAGCCAATCGCTTTCCGCCGTACCTGGGAAATGCCATATCGAATGGCAGGATGAGGCATATTTTGCCGTCACTGAATGTATCTCGCGATTCGCATCCGAAGAAGAGCAGGTTCTGGCGGTCAAGAAGGTCTATGGGAAAAGTAAGGATTTTGTCTATTTTGCTCCGGTCTGCACCATTGTTGATTATCAGCATCTTATACAAAAGGACGCGGATACCTGTCGCTTTGGAATGCAAGTCCAAAAGCCAAGACAGGGACTTTCCGGGGTACATGTCAAGCATGCGGGATATTATGCCGTCTACATCTTTCAAGGACCATATGGGAAAACCATCAATGCCTATGAAAAGCTTTTTGCCTTTATCGATTCGACGGCTATAATTATTGGGAATGCCTATGAAGAAGATATGCGTACGTATATAACAGAGGAGGATACGGAACATTTTCTCATCAAGATATCCGTAGGGGTATCGGAACCGGGTAAAAGATTATAGCTTTGTACCAATGAGTTTTTACTGCGTGAGCGTCTGATTATATTGTTTTGCCGTTTGTAAAGCCATTGGGATATTGAAAGTAACTCCAATCTTATGCTCGGTGAAGGCGCTTGCTGTTCCAAGGGCAAAGGAACAGGCCCCAAGGCAGAGCGCTCCAATTTGTGCTCCCGGGTCTTGGGGGGAAAGGGCAAGGAGCAAGACCCCTGTTGCCAACGTGGCAAGACTTGTCCATCCGAGGACGCTCCTCTGGCGTTGGAGCTTCACCAGATGTTCCGCTTGGGTTGGCAGGTTGGCAAGAGTGAAGAAGGTCAGTTTGTCTATGGCGGTGGTCCCCTTGTAGGCAATCCAGGGACCGTTGGCATCCCTGATGGACGAGAGAGGGGTATCCACGGTGTAATTGTAATTGTTTTTCACCCAAAGGGCTTCGCTGGCATAGTCATATCCTGCCCATAGGGAGACGGAGAGAAACAGAAGTGCCATTACTGATAAAGTCTTTCTCATATCTTTATGATAGAGAATATTGTTATGGACAGGCAAGGCTTGTCTTGCTAAAGTAAAGTCATGAGGACGCAAGTCAGGCAAGCGTTGAACTTCCAAGCCTTGGTGGTGGCATCCGGCGGTTCGGAGGCAAAAGCCATCGAGGTATTCGATAGAGCTGTCGGTGAGTTTGATACAACTGAGGAGTTTTCCATCCATCAGAACGACTATGCACGCCTTCTTGGTGTCTCTTCCCTGATTGCCGGTAATGCGTATCTCAAGTGTCGTCCTGCTTTTGAGGCAATAAAGGATGATGTCTCTGTCCTGACTTGGGAAGACGCACATTGGCCAAAGCGGGCCAATGGTTTCGCCTACTGCCCTCGTTTTATCTTTGTGAAAGGGGATTCGTCGTTGCTGGACAGGGAGGGGGTCTCGGTTATTGGGACGCGCAATCCTTCACTGGAAGGCAGGAATCTTTGCAGCAAGACGGTCGTGGCCCTGGGAAGCAAAGGCTATGTGATCACCAGCGGCTTGGCGCTGGGTATCGACGGAGTCGCCCATCGTACGGCTCTCTCCTGTGGTTTCCCCACCATGGCGATCATCGGCACTCCTCTGACGGTTTCTTATCCTCCTGAGCACAAGGATTTGCAACAGCAGATAGCAGTCCAGGGTTGTCTGGTCAGCCGTTTTTCTCCTGCCCTGTCTGTTCAGAAATGGTTTTTTCTTCTTCGAAACAGACTTATGAGTTCTCTTTCTCTGGCTTCCGTGGTCATCGAGGACCGTGATGGAGGAGGGGCCGTCAGGCAGGCTGCCTTCGCCTTGGAGCAAAACAAGCTGGTATTCATTTACCAAAGCACCGTGGATAATCCAAGTCTTCTTTGGCCTCGGCAGTTTGCTCGCAAGGCTAATGTTGTGGTCGTCAGGCAAAGTGAGGATATTGTGAAATATCTTTGCGGACAAAACAAAGCTAAAAAACCTCGCACTCCCGCTTTTTCCGGTCAGTTGACCCTGTTTTGAAGCTTGACATGGCATAGGTGGTTTTCTTACTATCTTTACTACTATGAACAAAGAACTTACAGCGAATGAATTGCGTCAGAAATATATTGATTTCTACGTAAGCAAGGGCCATAAACAGATCAGTGGCGCCTCGTTGATTCCTGAAAATGATCCCACGGTACTGTTTACTACAGCAGGAATGCATCCTCTTGTGCCATATATCCTTGGTGCTGAGCATCCCGCAGGGAAGCGGCTTGTGGATTACCAGAAATGTATCCGTACCGGTGATATCGACAGTGTGGGGGACCCAAGCCATCTCACCTTCTTTGAGATGCTTGGCAACTGGTCCTTGGGTGATTATTTCAAGAAGGAAGCCATTGATTTCAGCTATGAGTTCATGACCACCGTGCTTGGTATTGATCCGACCAAATTATCTGTGACCGTATTCGCCGGTGATGACCTTGTCCCAAGGGATGACGAGGCTGCCCAGGCTTGGCTGAGCCATGGGATTCCCAAGGAAAGGATTTTCTTCCTGCCACGGGAAGACAACTGGTGGGGTCCTGCCGGGGAGACCGGTCCGTGCGGTCCCGACAGTGAGATGTTCATGGATACAGGACGTCCTGCCTGCGGCCCGGATTGCCGGCCTGGATGCCATTGTGGCAAGTATTTTGAGATTTGGAATGACGTGTTCATGGGGTATCGCAAGACAGCGGAGGGGACTTTTGTTCCCATGGAACGCAAGTGTGTCGATACCGGCATGGGAATTGAAAGGACCATTGCTATTTTACAGGGCAAGAAGAATGTCTACGAGACAGAGGTTTTCACCCCTATCATCAAGGGTATTGAAAAGCTTTGCGGTGTTTCCTATGGGCAGAAAGAGGATACTGATATCTCATTGAGAATCATCGCTGATCACATCAGGACTTCTGTGTTTATTCTTGGTGATGAGAAGGGTATGGCCCCGTCGAATGTGGGACAGGGGTATATCCTTCGTCGCCTGATTCGCCGTGCGGTACGCCATGGGCACAAGCTTGGCATCGACCATCCGTTCCTTTGCGACCTTGCTCCTATCGTGCTTGATTTGTATGTGAAGCCCTATCCTGAGCTCCTCGCCCATAAGGATTTCATCTTTGCCGAACTTGAGACGGAAGAGAAGAAATTCAGCGAGACCCTTTCCAAAGGGGAGAAGGAGTTTGAGAAGATGCTTCCCAACTTGCTCAAGGATCCAGCCAGACGTATCGGGGGAAGAACCGCATTCAAATTGTATGATACCTATGGTTTTCCCATTGAGCTTACCAAGGAACTGGCCCAGGAGCAGGGCATGACTGTGGATGAGCAGGGTTTCAAGGAAGCCTTTGAGAAACACCAGGTCATCAGCCGCGGTGGTGCTGAGCAGCAGTTCAAGGGAGGCTTGGCTGACCATAGCGACCAGACCACTGCCTTGCATACGGCGACGCATTTGCTGCACAGGGCGCTTTGTATTGTCTTGGGCGGATACGTCAAGCAGATGGGGTCCAACATCACGGCTGAGCGTCTTCGCTTTGATTTTAATCATCCTG
>JBAXZS010000205.1:0-4806 GCA_041670175.1 Sphaerochaetaceae bacterium
GCAATGCTTACGATGACCCCTACATTACTCGCATAACTAAAGACCAACGCCGTGTTTTCCAGAAAATAATACAAAAACACCCCGAAACCTCCGGCTGCGATGAACAACCAGCGATCAGTCTTGTCCTTCAGGACCAAACGACGGGGACAAAGAATCCACAAGAGCGTATATCCTATCACCATACGGGACAGGAGCAACTGCTGTGGATTGAAAATAATGAGCAATATCTTGGAGGAAACGAAAGTAACCGCCCAAACAAGGACCGTAAACAAAGCAAGCAGGTGCCCCCTGAGGAGCACCGATTTTGGAGAAGAATCATTCATCGTACTTCATTCAACCTTCATCACTTGATGCCGATAGGCCTTGAGACCGGCCTCGATACATTTGAGTGAATGACGTAAATCATGAGGATTAATCACATAGGCAAGACGAACTTGCCTACGCCCAATGAGCTTGGTTACATAAAAATCCTCACAAGGTGCGACCATCACTGTCTCATTGTCCAAGGAGAAATCCCGAAGCATGAAGATGGAGAACTTCTCAGCATCATCCACGGGCAATTCAGCCACCAGATAAAAAGCTCCCTTGGGACAATTGCACTTTACCCCTTCAATCTTGTTCAATCCCTCAACAAGGATATCCCTCCTCATCTGGTACTCCCTACAAACTTCGTGAATGTAGGAATCATCAGTACTCAAAGCCGACAAAGCAGCCACCTGCTCGATGTCAGGAGGACAAAGGCGAGCCTGGGCCAGTTTCAAGGCTGCGGCCAGGACATCCGGATTTTTGCAGACCAAAGCCCCGACTCGGGAACCGCACATACTGTAACGCTTGGAAAAGCTATCCACGCAGATGACACGATCGGCATAATCGGAAAAACTCAACACTGAGGTAAATTTCCCTCCGTCATAGCAGAACTCCCTGTACACCTCGTCGACTATTAAGAAGATATCATGCCTCTTCACCAATTCCAAAAGTTGTCTCAACTCATCCGGGGTATAGATATGTCCAGTGGGATTGTTGGGACTGCAAAGTAAAATAGCCCCTGTCTTGCGGGTTATCTTGGATTCAAACTCCTCAATCGAAGGAAGCGCAAATCCATTCTCCATCTTGCTCGTGACGGGAACCAGGTTGACCATGGCGATATTGGCAAAGGAGGCCACGTTGGTGTAATACGGCTCCGGGATGATGACCTCGTCATAGGGATCGCACAAGGTCATGAACGAGAACTGGATAGCCTCTGAGCCCCCTGTGGTGATAAGAATATCATCAGGGGATACCTCCAAACCATATTTTTTATAATATTGAGGAAGTGCCTCTCTCAACTCCTGCATCCCTTCACTGGCTCCATAGGCAATGATCTCCTCATTATAACCTTGCACGGTGGTGATGACTTGGGAGGGGGTCTTGATATCGGGTTGTCCGATATTCAAGTGATATACATGCCTTCCCTTAAGCTCAGCTTCTCTGGCATAGGGGGACAATCTTCTAATCGGGGAACATTGGAAACTTGAAATACGGTGAGACATCTGCATACAGCAGCTCCTAAACGCAAATTTATCCCTCATGGGAGCATTTCAACGAAAGCCATCCATGTGGTGGTATCCCGGCACCGTGCTAAATCTTCTTTAGTCGCGGTCCGGGTCTGTAGCGCTAGCTGCCTCCGCTGGAGCCTGGGCATTCGCCTGGGTAGTATCGATAAGAATCTGAATGAATTTTCTGTTGTCAAGCAACGGACTGATGGAACGGCCATGATGCAATCTGCTGATGATACGGGCAAAGAGTTCCGTGATATCAGCCTGGACATACCATTCCTTGTCCAAAAGATCATGCCCGTGATACACGGCATTGGTGCCAATGATACGATAAAATATCCCTTCCTTGTAAGCCTGGTCAAACGCCTCGACTGCCCCAGCATTAAAGAAAGGAAGACTAATCATGCAAATGATTTTCTTTGCTCCGAGATTCATCAGTTCTCTCATGGCGAGAATCATGGTGCCGCCTGTGGCAATCATATCGTCAGCCATAAGGACTGTCTTGCCTCGCACATCACCAAGAAGATTGATGCTCTTGATATTGGAATGCTTGGCATTGGTGCTGACCTGGGAATAATCACGTTCCTTGTAAAGTATGGCCAATGGCCTGTGCAAGGACTGGGCATAGAACTTGTTTCGGGAAACGGCACCGGTATCGGGCGACACTACCACCAGATCCGGATCGGAGAAATCAATAATCTTATGAAGAGCAATCAACGTCTGATACGAACCATGGAGATTCTCAAGTTTCAGATGATTGAAACTGTTCTCAATCTCCCGGCTATGGATATCAAGGGTAATGATACGATCGACTCCGAGCATCTCGCACATATGGCCGAACATGCTCGCGGTCAAAGCCTCACGGCTTGCCTTCTTATGTTGACGGGAATAGGGATAGGTAGGAAGAACCAAAGTCACAGCCTCGGCACCTGCAAGCTGCACTGCGTTAACAGTGGTGAAAAGAAACATCAAATGATCATTGACGGAAAGATGAATCGGCTCCTCACTACCGGAAACCCTTATCAGTTCCTCATTGGCCATATCATAGATGATGTAAACCTTCAGGCCTCGCACAGGATCCAGCAACTCGGCTTTCTCCTCCCCATTGGCGAAGCGCGTATATTTTACCTTAATGGTGAAATCAGGAACCTGAAATGTCGAGGGGCACTTGGCCCGAGGAATCCTTTTGCTATCAAGGTCATCAATCAACGTGACAGTCCGTAAAATCTCTTCCTCGGTCATGTTATGACGCTTGGCTAATGCAGAAGAAAGTTTCTCATATCGCTCTATATACAAACGACGAAGGTGCTTTATTACCTTACTCGTAAAGTATTCACTGCCAGGACCAGCGATGACACCAAGCTTATGGGGTTTAATGATGCTCATTTAATTCCTTCTGCCGTAATTGATTAAGTCCGAATCTATTCCCTTTTGGTATTTGAAATCATACAATAAATACCATACTTTGCATAGAGGTTGAACACAATTACCTCGGTTGTTTACTTTATCCGTCTTCGGCCACTTTGTACAACATCAACCCATTGTTTTGGGGAAAAAGAATGATTTGTGTACCTATAATCAAGTCATGGCAACCAAGAAATATTTTATCACACGCACAGACTTATCTCCTACAATTTTCTCTTCAACAGAAGCCAAATATGGACAGCCTGTTGCAGAAAGAAAGGCAATGATACGCTTATGCAAACAGACAGTTGTCTTTATTACGTACCAAGGAATATCCCCTAATCTACATTTGAGAGAAAGATATCCTCACACAAATCCTCCTTGTTCTCGGAGTTTTACAAAAACCACTCAAGACCCTTTACAGTCTGGCAATAATATTGATACCGTATACTTATATGAATGTGATAGTGATGATACTCTCGATTGCCGGAAGTCTCGGCCTCTTTCTGTACGGCATGAAGCTTCTTTCCGAAGGTCTTCAGAAAACTGCCGGCGATAAAATGAAAAATATCCTCAACCTGATGACAAAAAACAGGGTGGTTTCCGTCTTGACTGGTATCTTCATCACGGTCCTCATACAAAGTTCATCCGCAACCACTGTCATGGTTGTGTCCTTTGTGAACGCAGGCCTGATGGATCTGGTGCAGGCTATCGGGGTGATTCTTGGAGCCAACATCGGGACCACCTTCACAGGATGGCTGGTCGCCCTGCTGGGTTTCAAGATGGATATTTCTCTTTTGGCCTTGGCACTCATAGGCATCTCGTTGCCATTGATGTTCTCCAAGTCTGTTAAGACAAGGGAAAAAGCAGATGTGTTGCTAGGCCTGGGGTTCCTCTTCCTTGGATTGCATTCCATGCAACTTTCCATGCCGAATCTCTCAGGTCATGTCGATACCCTGTCATGGCTCGCAAAATTCAACAATGACAACATTTTCAATATACTTTTGTTTGTCTTGATAGGAACGGCCATAACCGTCGTAGTGCAATCATCCTCGGCCACCATGGTCATGTTCCTTACCTTGGCTTTTAACGGCTACCTTGGGGTAAACACCGCAGCAGCATTGATACTGGGAAGCAACATCGGTACTACCATTACAGCCTTCCTGGCCTCCATCGGTACAAGCACCACGGCCAAAAGAGCAGCAATGGCTCATATCATGTTCAATGTAATCGGCACAATCATCACCATCTTTCTATTCAAGCCTATGCTCCTTTTTGTCAACAAGCTCACCCCAGGAGACATCTATCACATGAGTGGAAAGGAGCTTCAACAATCCCTTCCCACCTTCCTGGCTATGTTCCATACCATGTTCAATGTGATGAACACCCTCATTTTCTTTCCGTTTGTCAGACCTTATGCAAAAATTATCGAAAAGATGGTCCCGGCCCGGGCTGAATATGACGAGGGCACCTACCACTTCAATTACATAGGCTCAACCTTTATGGACAGCCCCGAGGTGTATCTTTTGGTCATCCGCGACGAGATACGCAAGATGGCGGATTTGGCATGCAATATGTTCAATCGTTACAGGAATGTATTCAACACCATCAGTGTCGATATGGACAATGAAGCCGCCATGATGAAAAAGCAAGAAGAGTACGCCGATCAGATGCAGGAACAGTTGTCAAACTTATGTGTGCATCTAATCCAGGATAGCCAGACACCGACAAATGCCTCCACCTTGAATTGTCTTATCAGGGTGATGGACGAGCTGGAGAGTGTCACCGACAGTTGTTACAATCTAATCATGCTCAGCCAGCGCAGATTCCATCAGGGCTGGCAATTCGATCCTGAGACGGCACAGGA
>JBAXZS010000206.1:0-4803 GCA_041670175.1 Sphaerochaetaceae bacterium
AAGAACTCTTTGTTGACAACAACACAGTCGGTGCTACACTACATTTGTTTGAATTTAAGGAGGATAGCATGAAAAAAGTCGGTATTGCATTGACAATACTGGGGCTTTTCGTCTCGGTGACAGCATTTGCACAAGGAGGACATGAGGTAACTTCCCCGTCGGCTCAGGCATCACCAAAGGTCATCAAGGTAACCACAAAGTTCGTTGACAACGAGCAAACGGCAAAATCTCTTGTCAAGGTTTGTGATGCGATCAACAAGAGAAGCAATGGTTCTCTGAATCTCCAGTTGTATACTGGGGGAACATTCCCGATTGGGAAAGATGGCATGGAGCTTGTTACCAGCGGCGCTGATGTCATTCTTGTTGATGGCATCAATTTCCTTGGTGACTATGTTCCTGATTATAACGCAGTGACAGGTCCCTTCCTCTACACGTCATTCGACGAGTATCTGGCAATGACCAAGACTGACCTGGTCAAGAAGCTGAACGCACAGGCTTTGGAAAAGGGCATCAAGGTCCTTTCCCTTGACTGGGTGTTCGGATTCAGAAGCATGATGCTGAACAAAGCGGTCACTAAGCCTGAGGACATGAAGGGAATCAAGATTCGGGTTCCGACCAGCCAGCTCTACACTTATACCATGGAGGCAATGGGAGCAAGTCCTGTCGCAATGTCTTATCCTGACACTTATTCCGCCATCCAGCAGGGAGTCATCAATGGCGTCGAAGGTTCCATCATGACCTATTGGGGGACCAAACAGTATGAAAACGTCAAGGAATTCTCACTTACCCGCCATCTTCTTGGGGTTTCCTCGGTCTGTATCTCCAAGAAATGCTGGGACAGTCTCACTGACGAGCAGAGGACAATCATCCAGGAAGAGGTTGACAAAGGAACCGCCGACAATCTCGAGGAGACCAACAAGCTTGAGGCTGAATATGCCCAGAACCTGAAAGATGTGGGCGTACATTTCCATGAGGTCGATTCCGCGGCATTCTCCAAGGCTGCTGCCGTTGTCTATACCATGTTCCCGAAGTGGACACCTGGCATCTATGACAAGATTCAGGTCGAGTTGTCCAAGATTCGTGCCGAATTGAAGAAATAAGGGGTTTTCGCTAATCAGGGTGCGGTGGCAAGTGCCATCGCACCTTTTTCACTAGGAGCAACACTTTGTATTTTGATAAAAATGATTTTGGCAATAACTTTGAGTTATACATTGGAGGTGGTTTCATCATGGTGACGGTCCTTATCGTCATTATGAATGTGTTCACCCGTTACTGTCTCCATTTTACTTTCTTCTGGACTGAGGAAATCTCAGTTGGGTGTTTTGTATGGACTATTTTCCTCGGATCCGCTGGAGCATTCAAACAGAAAAAACTGATGGGTGTTGATATCCTCATGCAAGTATCAAAGGGCCTTGGACGAAAGATTTTTGCACTTGTCAATTCTGTTGTTATTTCCCTTATCACTATCTGGATGTGCATCACAAGCTTCAACTATGTGAAAACATCCACCAAAATCACCGCGGCACTCGAGATTTCTTATCAGTTCATCACGGCCTCAATCGTCGTGGCTTTTGTGCTGATGTCTTTTTATTCCCTTTTTCCGGTGTACAAGAGCATTAGGGCGTTCTTCAAGGAAACCGATAAGGAGGTAGAATGATGTTTTCTTTCCTGACTAATCCACTATTCCCCATCGCCTTGCTTTTCGTGTTGTTCTTTCTTGATGTTCCTATTGCTCTTTCACTGATTGGATCCGCACTGTACTACTTCACTTTTATCAATACCGCAATCCCGATGCGCATGGTAATACAGCAGTTTGTCACCGCAGTGGAGTCTTTCCCATACCTAGCTGTTCCGTTCTTCATCATGCTTGGTTCCGTCATGAATTATTCAGGCATCAGTGAAAAACTGATGGACATGGCCGAAGTGCTTGCCGGTCACCTGAAAGGCGGCCTGGCACAGGTCAACTGCCTGCTTAGTGCCCTTATGGGAGGTATTTCCGGCTCTGCAAACGCAGATGCTGCGATGGAATCAAAGATCCTTGTCCCCGAGATGTTGAAAAAAGGCCTACCGCTTGATTTCTCGGCCGCAGTCACGGCCGCTTCTTCTGCAGTCAGTCCGGTCATTCCTCCCGGGAACAATTTAATCCTGTATGCATTGATTGCCAATATATCGGTTGGAGATATGTTCCTTGCCGGCTATACGCCAGGAATTCTGATGACTATTGCATTGATGTTCACCGTCTACCTCATTTCCTTGAAGAAAGGATATGCACCCACGAGAGCCCATAGAGCATCAGGAAAGGAAATCGGACATCAGTTTATCAAATCAATTTGGGCATTGGTGATTCCGTTTGTCATCATTCTCGGTATGCGTATGGGAGTCTGCACTCCCACGGAAGCCGGTGGAGTCGCCGTCCTGTTCGCACTCATCGTCGGTTTGACTGTCTATAAGAAGCTCAGATGGAAACATCTGCCAAACATCCTCAAGGAGACAGTTATCAGCACAGGATCCGTCATGTTAATCATCGCAAGTGCCAAGGTCTTCGGGTATTACATGAACTGTGAGCGCATCCCACAGATTGTCACACAGGCACTGATTCATATGACCAACAGTAAATACATACTGCTTCTTGTCATCAACATCATGTTGCTGGTCATCTGCATGTTCATCGAAGGTGGAGCCGCATTGGTCATTCTTGCTCCGCTCCTTGTCCCTGCTGTTTGTTCCTTTGGGATTGATCCCCTCCATTTTGGTGTCATCATGATTGTCAACATAATGATTGGTGGATTGACACCTCCTTTTGGGTCGATGATGTTTACAGTCTGTTCAATTGTAGGTTGCAAATTCCAGGATTTCGTCAAGCAAGTATGGCCGTTCATCATCGCACTTCTGCTCGTCCTTGTAGTTGTCACCCTGTCTGAGAATGTCGCACTTGCCATTCCGAAGCTTTTCGGTTATATCCCGAATCACCATTTCATGGGATAGACAAGCACAAACATCTAGACTCTGACGACATGGTAGCCGTTATGGCGTTTCTGTTCTTTCGGCTGATGCTGACAAGAGAGAGATGGTGCTTCAGAAAAGAAACACGGCCTTGGGTAACGCTAGGCAAGGAATTGTCACAATCTTGTTCCCCGGACATGGTACAACCTGAGGAAGAGAGTATCCACTGGGCTTATACTCAGCCCTTTGGGGTTATCCTTCTTTCCCCCACAAACAGAATCCTGGTTGCAACCTCTCTTTGTTGTTGAAATGACCAATCCGCCCTCCTCGAATGTCTCCCCAGAAAGAGTTCCTCTCGACAAGCCAGCCCAAGGATGAAAAAGCATCACAATCATTGCAGTGGAGTTTGGTTGAACCGGGCTTACTTACTTGGAGACAAAGAGGAGAGTCCTGTAATGAACATTCTGGGCAAAAAGAAAAGGGGTGGGATAGGTATTTCAAAACCGTCGGACGGTCATATGAAATTTGTCTTCACCTCATTTTCTTTTCAAAACGGAAGAAATAATCGCCACCTACCATATCTTCAGGTGTATTGGGGTCTTTGTGATGGGGATTAAAGAATTCCACTATGTGAAAGCCACAGCAATTCACATAAAAATGAATATTTCGCTTTTCAAAATAGGGGGTAATGGTTTCCCAAACCTTTGTGCCGGGGTGTAGCTTCTCAACCTCTTTCCAAATAGCCTGCCCCACACCACGACTCTGCGTTCCATATTTTACATAGAGAAAATCAAGATGGTTGTGTTGTGTTTCTTCATCAATTACAACGATAGCTCCACCAACCATTTCACCATCCACAACCGCTTTGTAAGCAAATACCCCTTTTTTTGATAATTCAAGATCAATTTCCTTTTCTGGAAGTATCTCTGTACCCAAATCAGAAAATTCCGCTGCTGCTCCTTTTTGAAAAGCCTCTTGCATATCCTTTTTGTAATCTGTCAAATCTTCTTTACAGACAGGTAATAACTTAAAATTCATATATGACGCCCCTTTGCTTGATAATGATACTTTTCGCTTTACGATAGGAATATTACTGTAAATACAACCGCCATCACTTCAACCGCAGCAATGGAAATCCAAATACCATCAAGGGGTGCGGACAAAATGTTGGACTTTTTTATGATGATAGGCCAAGACTCCTTCAAAACTCAAGAAAGCTTCTCCTTCACAAAGACCTCCTGATCCGTTTCTCATTGTACCAAGAGAGGTGATCATCAAGCAGGGCACAAGAATCCTCGATTGATACTTCAAACCATGAGCGGGTATGGAACATCTCAGTCTTCAATCTGCTAAAGAAACCTTCACCTGCTGGGTTTATCAGCTCAAAGTCCCGTTTCAATTATATCTAGGAGGCAATTTCAAAATAGGTCTTGGGACCTTGTTGGCTTGGTTCCGTCTTCCTCCCAAGACCTGTCAGGAATCAACGGGTTCTTGCTAAAAGCACACAAGCGTTTTCCCCTGTTGCTAGCTGTTCCCACAGGAAGCGACGATACCTTGTCCCTACATCTTCTTCTCATGGGATACCTCTACAGGGGGACACGTGACCTTTCGGGTTCAAGCGCCGAAATAGTCATCTTCAGGTTTCACACCAAGAAGGGTGCTTCTTCTGGCAACAAGACGAGATTGGAGTTTGATACAGTCATTCTTCTTTATCTGATTTGTCTCCATCAAGCTTTTCAGCATACCTGCCCCCATGAATCCCATTTCCTGCAAAGGTTGGTCAAATGTTGAAATGGGGATGCTCCAGAATCCGGAAAAATCCCGATTATCGAATCCAAGGATCCTGACATCCTGGGGGAC
>JBAXZS010000207.1:0-4777 GCA_041670175.1 Sphaerochaetaceae bacterium
CCTTTGCGGCTCATTTTTTGGTTGGTGCGCCAATTTTCGCGAGAGTGGTGAAATTGGCATACACGCCAGACTTAGGATCTGGTACCGAAAGGTTTGCGGGTTCAAGTCCCGCCTCTCGCAATAGAAGCGGAAAAGAAATTCGCGGGAATAGCTCAGTGGTAGAGCTCCACCTTGCCAAGGTGGATGTCGCGGGTTCGAGTCCCGTTTCCCGCTCTTAGGCGTAAGTGATATCCAAGATGGATTTGCTTACGTCTTTTTTCATTCTAAGCTCCAAGAAATATAATACCTTCCCTGCTTTGAGTTCTCTGGTTTGTTCTGGGAATTCACTGAACTTCGATGCCTTGTTGTCTTGAAGGACATTGATAACAACTTGTCTGGAAATTTCTATGTCGTTAGCGATGTTTGAAGTTCAGCAACTGAGCATTGGAGAGAGCGACCAGATGAATGAACTGGGAAAGTTTGCAGGTAATCCATCCGGTGGTAATCTTTTCGAGCAGATAGACATCTACATATACTCAGAGTCTAGCCTCATAGTCGGTTCCCCGATACATGCGAGAAGGAGATTTTCCAGATTCTGTCTGCGAGTAAGTTGAATCCGATCTCTTCAATTTCCTTGCACTGGATCCGGAAAGAAGGAAACGTGCGTTCCTCTGCTCAATCATCATGTGAATGATGCCCAGTAATTCCCCCTACCTCCGGATTTTCCAAGTCCAGTCTCCTTGGAAACATGGTAGGTACTCTTCTTTCCTTGCCCAACCATTTTTCGAACAATCGAACTCTTGAATCCCTTGGAATACTTCTTCCGGTTTCGCTTTCCTTCTAGCGAAAACTATTGTGATAGCCAATGACTGGGTGTAGCCTATGCAAGGGATTGCAACTACAATGATGAGGAATTGAAACGATTCAAAACGACCTCCAAGCGCCGACTTGAAGGCAACCATGTTTTGCCCTTCGATTTGTCGTATATACAGAATGAAATGGATTACAATAATTTTATTTTTTGTCTATGGTCTTCATACTGGAAGAAGAAAAGAAGGTGTCTTGACAGCAGGATTGCTTTCCATGCTACCATAAGAAGCATCGATGTCCGCAAACATTTTGCACATGACAAAATTATACAACAGGAACCAACATGATACGAAAAGTGGAAGAAAAAGATAGGGATATCTATATTGAAATGTCGAAAGCCTTTTATCGTTCGGATGCCGTATTACATATGATACCTGAAATCCATTTTCTCACGACTTTCGATTTGATAGTTACAGGAAGCCCCTATGCCGAAGGGTATGTGTTTGAATATCAGGACAGAGTGGTTGGATACACCTTGCTTTCCTTTACCTATTCCAATGAGGCTGGGGGGCTGGTCCTTCTGATTGAGGAGGTGTACATTCTCCCTGATTACCAAGGACATGGGTTCGGGCAGGAATTCCTGGCATTCCTGGAATCCACATATCGGAGCAAAGTTGCATTAATTCGTCTTGAAGTGGAGAAATCAAACAAATCCGCCTTGCAACTCTATAGGAAAATGGGCTTCACCAAAACGGAATATATCCAACTGTATAAACGACCTGCTGGTGTACGGAAAAAAATACAATAAAACGCAGAAAACAACTTACCTGGGAAGGAAAGTCTCTCTTTGATGTTCTTTTCCTAATGAATATCTTTTGCTTAGTATTTCCTTATGTCTCTAGCAATAAACTTGCAAGACATGTTGTATACATAAGGATAGAAGAACTGCTTTCCCTATTGCGAGGAAGAGCCCTATGACTTGAATCAATAAATAAGCCAATGTGGGCTATTCCTATCTGGACCGGGATGCATTCATTGAAAGACATGACAATCCAAAATGTTTCATCATCAAGGATGCCGGCAAGACTATCGGTGGATTCATACTCATGGAAAAAGATACTGGATTCTAAAGTGATGCGGATGATACAGATGTCTATTATATCCACAAGCTAGTTGTTGACCTGCGATAGAAATATGTAAATGTGAAAAAAACTATGAATATCTAAAGTGTTCCTTTTTTGCTTGCAGGTAATCGTTGAATTCTCTATTGCTGTTTACTGATTTTAAATGATAAAAAACTTCGACTTTACGAAAGAAACTTGCTTTTTCTCGCTCTTGATATGATATTGAAAGTAGTTTGCGGGAGGAGTTTATGCAAAGATTCAATCTCAATGAGACTTCATTTCATGGTGCTGGAGCCATCAAGGCAATTCCTGATGAATTCAAGAAAAGAGGTTACAAGAAAGCCTTTGTTTGTTCTGATAATGGGCTTGTAAAATGTGGTGTTACTGCCAAAGTCACAGACCTATTGACGGAGACGAAGATTCCCTTTGTCGTGTATAGTGATATCAAACCGAATCCGACCATCGAGAATGTGCAGTCTGGTGTGAATGCTCTCAAGAAGAGTGGTGCCGATTGCATCATCGCCATTGGCGGAGGTTCTTCCATTGATACCGCAAAGGCGATTGGTATCATCACCACCAATCCTCAGCATGCGGATGTCCGCTCCCTTGAAGGACTTGCCGATACCAAGAATAAATGCACTCCGATTATTGCAGTCCCCACTACTGCGGGAACTGCGGCTGAAGTGACAATCAATTATGTGATAACCGACCATGAGAAGAGCAGGAAATTTGTCTGTGTCGACCCCAACGATATGCCGATCATCGCAGTCGTCGATCCTGAGATGATGAGCGGGATGCCTCAGAAGCTTACCGCTTCCACCGGTATGGATGCGTTGACCCATGCCATCGAGGGATACATCACCGCCGGTGCCTGGGAACTCAGCGACATGTTTCATATCAAGGCGATTGAGATTATCACAAGATCGCTTCGTTCGGCTTGTCAGAATGATTCCAAGGGTAGGGCGGAAATGGCCCTTGGGCAGTATATCGCGGGCATGGGTTTCAGCAATGTCGGCTTGGGGGTCGATCATGCAATGGCTCATCCGCTCAGTGCCTTTTACGACACTCCCCATGGTGTCGCCTGTGCGATTCTTCTTGCTCCTATCATGGAATACAACAAGGACTATACAGGAGAGAAGTATCGGGAGATTGCAAGGGTCATGGGAGTCAAGGGCGTTGACAGCATGAGCCAGTCTGAGTATCGTCAGGCGGCTATCGATGCCGTTAAGAAGCTTGGTTCCGATGTAGGAATTCCTACCAACCTCAAGGGTATTGTGCAGGAGAAGGATATTCCTTTCCTTGCCAAGAGTGCGTTTGCCGATGCGTGTCGCCCGGGGAATCCCAGACCGACCAGTGTTGAGGAAATCGCAGCACTCTACAAGAGTCTGATCTAGTACAAAACTTATTCATTTGTGTTTTTTTTGAACGGACTCCCTTTCTCTTGGAAGGGGGTCTGTCTTTGTTTATCCCGTAGGGGTGTTATATTGTATTGACAGAGGAAGCCCCCTGCAGAAAGAGATTCAGACCCGAGGACAGCAAGGGCAATACCTAATCACGAACCCGAAATATGAATGAAGCGGCTGCAGGGGATGAGAAATATCGTTCTTAACCGGGGTGCTTACTAATATAGTTTATAAAAAGCCCTTGTTGCAGACTAGTATAGGACTCAAGGTGCTCCTTGATTATTTGATTAAGAATCAAAGTCCGAAGGAACCGGTTATTTATGTGAATTCCGATATCATATTTCAAAGTAATTTACATTTATATTGTGAAGGAAACATGGATGAATGAAGCCGGTATCCCTCATCCATTAAGGAAAGATCTCATATAGGGAAGAACATGTCACCAGTGGAGATGAAACAAAACAGGATAGCTTGTCGTATAGATAGCAAGGTCTACGGAGATTTTCTTTATTTTCATGCCTTCTGGGTATCCAACCAGTGGGCTCTTGTCGTGTTTTTCCCTTTGTTCATGCTTGGTTTTGGCGTGGTGAACTACATAACAGGAAGTTATTTCCTTAGTATTGTTTTCTTTGTTCTTGCCGTTTTGTTTCCTCTTTACAAATATATGGTTTTCCTGAAGGTAAAGAAAAAGCAGATTGGGCTCTATAAGCTGGACACGAACCCAAGGGTATTTTATGAAATCTCATTCGATGAGGAAGCCTTGCATGTTTCCAATGAAAAGGAACAGGCTTCCTATCCTTGGAAAAAGATATATGGGGTATTTGAGACCCCTCATTATTATTTCTGGTATGTGACAAAAATAAATTCGTTTATTATTCCCAAATTGTGTATCAACGAATATGATGACGTCAGGAAATACCTAAGTCCTGCTTTTCTTAAGGAATGTACGCTGTATAGATATAGAAACATTCGGCGTTTATAATTTTGTGCTAAGGAGTTTGTCTATGAAAGAAAAAGAAAAGAACTGCCCGTATTGCATGGAAGGCGATATGGTAGCGAAGTTTGCATATCCGATTTGCACTCTGGATACTTGCAAGGTGTATGTGTTCAAGGAACAGAGCAAGCCAGGAAGATGCGTGTGCGCATATAAGGAACATGTGAGTGAGTTTGTTGATTTGACTGATGAAGAGCGCTCCGCGTTTTTTGCTGATGTTGCGAAAGTGGCAAAAGCTATCCATAAGGCCTATCACCCTGATAAGTTGAACTATGGAGCCTACGGCGATACCGGCGGACACTTGCATTTCCATCTTTGCCCTAAATATAAAGGCGGAGATGAATGGGGTGGCACTTTCACCATGAATAGCGGGAAAGTGATGCTGACCGACGCTGAATATGAAGTGATTGCCGAGAAGATTCGCCAGAATCTCTAGCTCTTCCTGTTTGATAATGAGGTGGTGCAAG
>JBAXZS010000208.1:0-4744 GCA_041670175.1 Sphaerochaetaceae bacterium
AGAGCTTCTCTCCTCTTATTGGTTCTGTTTTGATAACCCAAGGCTCGTATCAGTTGCTTTGGCTGGTTATGAGTTCCTTATTGGTATTCCTTTCCTTGTACATCTTTTTACTGGAAAAGAAATTTAACAATTGACTTTATTTTTTATGTGCAAGGTTGCAAACTAACTTTCATTGAAGTGTCCATCTTCTGTATCACGGTGACAGAAAATGCTGTAACTACATTTAATTAAACTACAACAGAAAAAACGATAGTTTCCCATTGTGTACTATCAGTCGGTTCTTACAGTTTTTTCAAATAAGGATTCTTGGTCAGATTGAGGTCAAATGTCTTCTCAACAGTCTCAATCACATTGTTACCGTAAGCATTGATGTAGTTCTCGTCCTCAAATTGGGCAAGAGGTGCCTTTCCTGGGTTCTCTCTTTCCCATGATTCTGCTAGATATTGTTTCTTTTGCTCTCTTCTCAAGCAGTCGCAGTAGCAGAAGTGCGACAAAACAGCTCAATAAATTGACTTGATGCTTTCTTTCTTGTACATGAAGGTTTGTCTTGTTCTGAGGTGGTTATTAGTTTATCTTAAAGGTAACCTCAGAATTTCCACCTGCTTGACGGTATCCGAATCATGAGTCATCTTCCTGATGAACCGATTGCTGCCATGGTGTTGTTGAGTCCCGTGTTTTCTCTGTGGCTGGTCTTTCCTAGGGATTTGATGGTGGTCGTTTCCCTGTAATGCCGGGCCTTCTTCCAATACTCCCCACTTCAGAATACAATCTGCCTTTTATTGATTTTGTTCTCTTTTTGTTTGCCTTCCCTGGTCTCAATCTGAACCGTATGCGGGCCAAAGCGGTTCTTATACTTGAAAGAACAAAAAACAGGTCAGATTGGAATGAAAAGGAAAGTATGCAGGGAAACCTTCATGACCTCTCTTTTTGAGTGGATGGTGTGAAGGTCTCCACCTAACTAGGTATTCCTTCTCTCTAGTCAATTACTTTTCAGGGTGCTATTTCAAATTGTTTATATATAACAAATTAAGACTATGTATAGTAACATTGATGGAAGTTTTTTTTCTATGCTCTTGCTTGTAGGAAAACGGGATTATTATGTGGATAAAGGATCTTCTTACGTGTATACTTTCAGGTTGGTTGTAGGGAGGGAGCATGGTTTCTCGTCAGAAAGACTCGTCAGTACGGTTTGCATGGATTGGGTTTGCCATTCCCATCATACTTTCCAGCATGATTCTGCTTTTTATTCTATATCAACAGTTTGAGCGTATTTCGATGAACATGCTGGAACGAACCAACCGTGACGTACTTTCCCAAAGTGATTCCATTGTCAAATACATCAACGACTTGGTGACCGTTAGTGCTATGCAGACTTTTTATGATGAGAAAATCACGCAACTCCGTACTGCTTCCATCCTCGACAATCGCCAGAAAGCCGAAGCAGTGCGTACTTTGGATGCTTATGGTGGGTACAGTTCCTCTGTTTACTCTGTGTATCTGTATAATGGAACTCTTGATTATTTCTTTACGTCCAGCAATATGCCCAGTGGTCCTTCTTCTTCTTTTTTTGACCAAGGAGCGATTTCCCTGCTAGAACAAGTCCATCCCAAATACAAGATACAACCGATTTTTCGATATATCCCCAAACCTTATGCAAGGGGACTTGAGCAAGTTTATACTTATATTTTGTATGAAGAGAACAAAAACGATACTCTAGATAATGCTATGATCATTAATATGCATGCCAACTGGCTCGATACAGTGTTGGTCAATTTTCTAGGAGAAATTGACGTATTGTTGCTCAATGACCAAGACCGGGTCATTGGAAAAACTTATTCAATCACCGCTCAGAAACAACAAGAACTGGAATCCCTGATCAGGACAAGAAGTAGTGACTCTGGTCGTTTTGTTGTCAAAGAGGATAATCAAATCGACCTTTATCTCTACAGTACCTTTGGAGATACTGATTGGTGTTTTGTCCGCCATCTTTCCCGTACAGACTTGTTCCACGAACTGAACAGGATGGAAGCATATACCTATGGAGCGATTTTCACAGCATTGCTGTTAGTCTCTTTGGTAGGACTTTTTACATCCCTTCGTTTTTTCAAACCATTACAACATGTCCAGCAAGCTCTTTTGGAAAGCAAACTTGCTTCCGAACCTCTTTCAATTGAAGACTATGTCAATCGTTTAGTAGAGACATCCAGCACCGCCAAGATTGTTGAGAAAGGCTATGCACGGCATCTCCGAAGCGAATATCTGCGAGAATCCTTGGCGCGTACCAGTTGTGATCGGGAAACGTTGGTGAATGAGTTCTCTGCTTATGAAGTACTGTTCCTTCCTGATTCTCCCCTCGTTTTGGTGATTCTCTCTGTGGAGATTGAATCCTTGATGGAAGCGGTTCTCCAGATAGCCACCCTCTGCGTCCCTGTCAGGGATCAGGAACAGATTATCTGCTTCATACAAGGCTCCTTGGATGAAACCAAACTTGAGACATTATGTCGGGAATTTTCGTGTTATTGCTCGATTAGTGAACCGGTGGCTTGGACAGGTGATTTGAGAAACAGTTATGAAAGGACACGGGAAAGCATGGCGTTCCATATGTTTGAGGATTGCCAGTGTATCGTGTATCGGGAACGGATGCTTGATGAAAAAGAACTCTCTCTTCCCCGGCAACAGACCTACGAAGTACAGATTATTTCCGCCTTGGGTAACGGAAAGGAAGAACAAGCCTATTGTGTTTATCTGCAATTTCGAAAGGAATTGTCTCATTGCCGCTTAAGTTCTCTTCGATTTGCCCTCAAACGAATGTATCTTGCCACCTTGATGCGTTCCGATGAAACCGAAAACGAGATGCTCGAACAGTTTGACCATGACATTTTGGTGGATTGCGATATGACCCTAATTGATGAGATTTTCCACTCTGTCTTTGAAAAACGTGCTCAGCAAGTTCTTTTTTCCAAAGAAGGGAGAACAGGGGCTATCGTAGAGAATGTCCGCCAGATTGTCGAACGAGATTTCAAGCAATGTAATCTCAGTGTCCAGAGTATTGCTGATGAGATTTCCCTTTCCTCTGTGTATCTTGGCAAGATTTTTCGACAGGTGACCGGTTTTTCCATTGCAGACCAAATCAATGAAGTTCGGCTAGCCAAAGCAAAACAATACTTGCTTATGCAAAATTCGATGACTGTACGGCAGGTTGCCGAGGAATCAGGGTTCCCCAATAGTCAGTATTTCTACACGTTGTTCAGGAATGCAACCAAAATGACTCCCAATGAGTGGCGGAAACAAAAGTCTTCGGAGGCAGAATGCTGAATCGAACCAAGAAATATATACTAATTGCGTCTATCACTATCCTTTTGCTCTTTGCAAGTGGGCTCTTGGTCTTTCTTTTTTTACCCAACAAACCGGTTATTGCAGAAATTCCCCAGAAAAAGCGGAAAGTTGTGTTGTATTCTTCAATGCAGGAGAATCAGCTGGAAGAAATACGTACTACCTTTGAAGCGACGTTCCCTGATATCGAGATGGTATACTTCGCTTCCGGGACTGGCAAAATACTCACCAAGGTGTCTGCGGAATTACAATCTGATTCGCTTGAGGCGGATTTGCTTTGGGTTGCAGATCCTTGCTCTTATGAGAGTCTGATTGCCAGTGACCTTTTTGAGCCCTATGAAAGCCTATATGCACACGATCTTTCCCAAGAATATAGGCGAGATGATTTTCTTTTGACTCCCGCTCGTTTGATAGTCATGGGATTCATATATAATTCCCACTTTGTGGAGAAGGCATCTGTTCCAAAGACTTGGAAAGAACTTCCTTCCTTTGGAAAGGTGGGGATCAGTGATCCTGTCAGTTCTGGCACCAGTCTGGCAACCCTCAGGATCCTGACAGGAAATAGTGACTATGGTTGGGAGTATATCAAACAACTTAAGGATCAGGGAGCAATCCTATGCAGTGGAAGTGGAGCTACTGCGTATCAAGTAGGGGAAGGGGAATGTAAATTGGCGATTACCCCTGACAATGTTGGCTATATGACAAAAAGTCTGGGTCTTCCCGTCGAGTTCTACGCTCCAAAGGAAGATGCGATTGTCTATTCCAGCCCATTGGGTTTGTTCCGCAAAAGCAAACACAAACAAGAAGCCAAGATATTCATCGATTTCATTCTTAGTGATGAAGGACAACGGGTACTGTATTCGGTGGGCGTAACTCCGATACGAGGTCCCTTGGTGCCCCATTTTGAACACCGAATGAAAATGACTGAGCAGCAACTTTATTCCAAAGAGGAATTGCTTGCTCAGTTCGACACGCTGTTTGGGATTGAATAAGCAATCAGGCAAAGGAAACAAAGGTCGCCAAGAGGAATACTGGCGGCCAAAGATGCTTTTATGATATCTTTAAGTTTTTGATGCAGTGGCCTCGCTGTGGTCATACCAGAGCAAACGATTGAAGGTGACATGACAAGATTCCCCAGCCTTTGCGATACTGGCCCTTCGTGGCTTTTGGATACGGATATCGGTAGAACCGATTTGAATCAAATAGTCGACGATATCACCCAGATACGTTCTGCGAAGAACCTGTGCCGCCACTCCTTTGCTGGAGAAATCAATTTCACTTGGGCGGCATGCGATGTCGTAGGTGATGGACGAGTTGTAATCCTTAGGGAGTTCTGTGTCAATTGCTCCATTTTTCTGTGCTCCTGCAACAAAGATGTGTCCATCTTTGATTTCTACCGGAATGAAATCGG
>JBAXZS010000209.1:0-4743 GCA_041670175.1 Sphaerochaetaceae bacterium
GAGGGACTTCAAGAGATGCTTTGTTCAGTCGATGCCGATATCGTACTTAATGGAATTGCAGGGTTCGAGGGGCTCAAAGCCAGTGTCTTCACCCTGCAAGCGGGTAAGAATCTTGCCTTGGCAAACAAAGAAAGCGTTGTCTGTGGTTCTTCTTTCCTGTTTGACCTTGCCAAGAGACAGGGATGCGACATTATTCCTGTTGACAGTGAGCATAGCGCAATTTATGAACTGCTGAGGCAAAACGACAAGAGCAAAGTGCAATCCCTGATTATAACCGCCAGTGGTGGTCCATTTAGTAATTATTCAGCCGAGCAATTGAAAAATGTGACGGTGGAGGAGGCCCTTCATCATCCTACGTGGAAAATGGGACCTAAAATAACCATTGACAGTGCAACACTGGCCAATAAGGCAATGGAAGTCATTGAGGCTTCAAAATTCTTTGGATTCTCAAATGACAGGATTGAAGTCGTGATTCATCCCCAAAGTATTGTACATTCAATGATTCGGATGAAGGATGGGGCGGTTTACGCCCAGATGGGAAAACCCAATATGAGTTTGCCTATTATCAACGCCTTATATCCACAGGCCAGGACAAGTCTGGTTTCTCCGCTTGATTTTGCCAACTTGCAACTGACCTTCTTCAAACCTGATATGAAGAAATTTCCTCTCCTAGGCCTTGCCTACCAGATACTTGGTATGAAATGTAGCGCGGCAATCGCATTCAATGCCAGTGACGAGATTGCTGTTGGGGCCTTCCTTGAAAAGAGAATCTCCTTCACCCGTATCCAGGAGATAGTCCAAGATATTGTTTCAAGACATGATAATGTTAATCCGAATTCTCTTGCAGAGGCGATTGAACTTGACAGGAAGTACCGTATCATGTCCAATGAGTATTTATGCTGAGTCTCTTGGTAAAGTACCTTATTGGTTTTCTCGGTATCGGGGTGGTGGTCGTCATCCATGAGCTTGGGCATCTTGCCGTCGCACATATTTGTGGTATTACCGTCGAGGTATTTTCCTTCGGCATGGGTCCAAAACTTTGGGGTTGGCAACATGGCCGCACCGAGATTCGATTATCCCTGCTTCCTTTTGGTGGATACTGCAGGATGAAAGGTAGCGATGATCTCAACCGAGCATTGGAAACAAAAAGCAAGACATTCAAACAAGCCGAGGCCGGCTCTCTCTTCGCAGTCCATCCTGTAAAACGGTTACTGACTTATCTTGCAGGTCCCCTGTCCAACATGCTTTTCGCCGCACTCATATACGCAATCATCCAAAGCGCTCCCACCACTGTCATCTCAACCAAGGCTACAATCAGCACTGTCAACAACCATCCTGCGATCTTTGGACAAAGCAGTAGCAATGCAGACACCTACGGCCTTCGTGAAGGAGACCTCATACTTGCCTTTGATGACATTCCGATAGAGGATTACCAGTCTCTTGAGAAGATGCTAGCCCAAGCAGCTGAAGGCTTCCACCAGTTCCTTATCCAACGCGATGGACAGCGTCTGACCATTGAGGCTCAGGCAAACAATGAAGGACGATGGGGTATCGCCAATAGCATCGAACCGATTATAGGACAGGTACGTACCTCCAGTCCTGAGGAGAAAGCAGGTTTGCGGGAGGGCGACAGGATTCTCTCTTGCAATGGGAACCCAATTGGCAATAACTATGATTTGCTGGACTCTCTCCTACATACAAAAGAAGCGACAATGACCATACTCAGGAATGGAAAGACCTTGGAAATCAGTTTTATCGCAAAAAGCAAGGAAGATGGTACGGGATCCTGGCTTTTCAGCCTAAAGACCAATCATAAAGTGCAAAAGGGCACTCCTTTTAGTCTTATGAAAGGAATGGCGACAGCCTGGGATATGTTTCAAAAAACCATGTCATCACTGATTGCTCTCCTCACAGGAAAGACCACGGACGTAAGGCAAGAGTTCACCGGGACAGGAAGGGCCGCCCTGATGATCGGTGATATCACCTCACTGGGATTTGAGAATCATTTTCTTAGTGGTTTACGAGCACTTGTATATCTTATGGGCATTGTCAGTGTATCCCTCGCAGTGGGGAACCTGTTACCACTACCAGCTTTTGACGGAGGGCAGATACTCATCGCACTCGCGGAAATCATCATCCATAGGACAATCAGTCCCAAGTCCTATTGGATACTCCAATTAGCAGGGATGTGTTCTGTAATCGTGATTTTTATGTTGATGAGCTACGTAGACCTAAGGCATCTTTATCTGGTGAAAAGACCCTGATGAAATCATGCGTTCGGGTTGTTTCCAGCGCTATAGCCATGTACTTCCGAAAGGTTCTCAAAACGCACTATCCTACTTACAAACCCAATGTGATATGTCCCTGTCTCTCCGTTTCGGTTCTTAGCCATAATGAGACTGGTATCCTGCAGTGGGTTCTTATTATCCTCTGAGTTCTTGGGACGGGCACGATGAAGTAAAATGACCTGATCGGCATCCTGCTCAATACTTCCACTATCCCTTAGGTCGGAAAGTTTGGGCTCGTTGGCTTCGGCCTGACGGCCAACCTGGCAAAGGCACAAGATGGGAATATCGAGCTCACGGGCAAGTTGTTTGAGACTACGTGAAATCTGTGACACCTGAGAAAACCGTTCAATATTTTGATTCTCATATTCAATCAAGCCAATATAATCAATAAAGATAATCTGAACATGATCTTTTATTTTCATTCGTCTTGCCTGGGCCCTGAGATCCATAAGCTTCATGTTCGGGGTATCCTGAATGTAAAGTTTCTTCTCATACAAGACACCGGAAGCATCGATGATGCGGCTGAGCTCGGAATCAGTGACAGTGCCTTTACGAATATGAGAGAAATCGACTCGGCTCAAACCTGAAAGAAGGCGATAGCCCAAACTAGTGGCGCTCATTTCCAAAGAAAAAAAGCCGACAGTCACATTCTTAAGCAACATATTAAGAACAATAGAAAGAGCAAATGCCGTCTTTCCAATGGAAGGCCTTGCGCCGACAATGGTCAGTTCCTGATTTCTAAATCCACCCGTAAGTGAATCAAGGGTGTCAAACCCTGAAGGAATCCCTTCCTGCTCACCTTTGATGTGAGCCTGAATGCTATCGATGGCCTGATTGACCAAAGCATTCATATTCATATAGTTCGTTCCGGCAGCACCTTCACTATTAAGTGCAGAAAGTTCCTGCTCGGACTCATCAATCATCCCCTGCACATCAAGGGAGATATCATAGCTCTTATCCCTCAACCGAGATGCAAAGGTGATGACCTTCCTTCTTCGAGAAAGGGCTTTTACGGTCTGGGCATAGAAAGAGGCATTAACAGAAAGCGCGGCGCTGTCACCTGCGGTAAGTTCCGCAAGATAAGAAAGCCCTCCACAGGAATCCAACTTACCTTTACTCTTCAAATAGGTGGTAAAGGAAACCAGATCCAATGTTTGCGCCGTCTCTTCCTGTTTGAATTCAAGCAACGATGCAAAAATCGATTGATGGCTTTTCTGATAAAAATCCTCGGGAAACAAACTTGATGAAATTTCATCAATTAGTTTCTCATTAAGAAGGAGAATTCCTAACAGGGCCTTTTCCACCCCAATATCCTGAGGTGGAATCTTGCCCATCAACGTATCATCGTCCATTCTAACTTAGTCTGCCTTTTTTTCCTCAAGGGGAGCGGCTTCTTCACCAACAGATGTCGCTTCCTGCGCAGGAGCAACCTCCTCGGCAGAGGAAGCAGCAGCAACCTTGGCAGCATCTTCAGCAGCCTTGGCAGCGGCTTTCGCAGCTTTAGCCTGCTCGGCGGCAGCCTTGGCAGCCTCAGCGGCGGCTTTCGCAACTCTGGCCTTAACCTCTGCTTCCGACTCGACCACCAGCTTGACCAAACTGAACTCATCCTCATAAAGGTGAATACGGACTTGGTATGTACCGGTCAATTTGATTGCGTGGGTAGCAACTTCAATCTTCTTCCGGTCAATCTCCACACCCTGCTTGGAAAGCTCGGTCTGTACCATAGCCGATGTCACGGAACCAAACAACTTGCCACTTTCTCCTGCAGAAACAATCAAATTGATTGTCATTGCATCCAACTTCTCCTTCACGGAGGAACTGAGTGTACGTTTCTGCAATTTCCGCTTCTCAATAGCAGCGGTCCTGGCTTTTACGGTAGCAACAGCGCCAGAAGTATATAAGACAGCGGCTTTGGTGGGCAACAGGAAGTTGCGTGCATAGCCGTTCTTTACTGTAACAACATCACCCTCTTCTCCGAGGTTAGTCACATCCTGATTAAGAATGATTTTCATATGAAAACTCCTTACTCTACTCGTTCTTACGATACATAATCCAAGTCTCCGTGACTCCTAACAAAGGGAGCACGACGACAACCAACACGTTCAATCCGGGCACAAGACTCAAAATGATAACCAAATATCCAAAGAGCCTTCCTGCAGAGAACAACCGGTTCTTCTTCCTTAGCGCATACAGCACAATGGCAAATCCCTGCAAGGCATACAGCAACGAAATGCTTGCAGCCAAGTTCACCGCCATCGCAGTAAGCAGATACGCACCATGGGCGAAATAGCTGACAGCCACCAAGGTCCAGCATGAGAGAAAAACCCACACGCTGCGCTCAAGGGGAAGATGCCAAGCCACAACAGCCTCTGAAATGCTCTGGTCGTTTCTTCTTCTGATGTTCAAGGCGATGAACTCATTCACGCCTACAAGCACCATGCAAATCGGTACCAGA
>JBAXZS010000210.1:0-4716 GCA_041670175.1 Sphaerochaetaceae bacterium
GATGAGAGTGAATTCCTGATTCTCTCCATGAGCTCTGACTCAATTTGCTGTAGCAATTCGTTGATAGCGGTATAGTGAGCATAGAATGTAGTGCGGTTTACATCGGCCTTTTCACACAATTCCTTCACTGAAATCTTTGTTATTGGTCTTTCCTTCATTAAGGAGAGCAGACTTTGTTTCAATACCATGCGAGTATAACGTGCTCTTCGATCCATTTTCATATGTTTCGGTTTCCTTCATTCAAGTATGAGCCCATCAAAAATTACGACATCTTTGTTGCTAAGTCAACACATTGTTGCTAAGTGATTATTGTGTTTCTGTTTGATGGATAGAGTATTTTTCCCAATGTTCATAATTTTAACAAACATATTGTATGATAAATGTCATTGTGTTGTAAATCACGTGGTGGTATAATTGAATCAATGAGGTGTGAATGATCACGTATCTGGTTACAGGAAGTGACGGACATCTTGGAAATACCGTAATGTCCGATCTGGTCTCGCAAGGACGGAAGGTAAGAGGGTTGCGCTTACCTAATTCTCCCCTTTTGTCTCCTGTGCTGGGAGAAGTGTGCTATGGGGATGTCACTGACAAGGATAGTCTTGATGCCTTCTTCAGCGTCGATGAGGCGATTGTCATCCATACCGCGGGACTAATCTCCGTTTCCTCAAGGATGGACAAGAAGTTGTATGCGGTGAATGTACTTGGTACGAGGAATATCATTGATAAATGCAAGGAATATAAAGTTAGGAAGTTGCTGTATGTCAGTTCTGTGCATGCCTTTCCTGTCCTTGACACAATGATTACCGAGACCAAGGATTTTGATCCGGATAAGGTTGATGGTCCCTATGCGAAGACTAAAGCGATGGCGTCGAAAGAAGTCCTTGCCGCTTCCGATGATTTGTATGTCAATCTTGTGCATCCTTCGGGAATCCTTGGGCCAGGGGATTATGGGCATGGGCACCTCACAGGAGTTATCCGTGAGTATCTTTCCCATAAACTCACCACTTGTGTCCATGGCGGCTATGATATTGTTGATGTGCGTGATGTGGCGAAGGGGATACTTGCCGTACTGGACAAGGGCAGGGCAGGGGAGAATTATATTCTCAGCGGCACGTATCATGAGATCTCAGATCTTCTTGCCTTGGCAAGCGAGTACTCGGGTCATCCTCCCATAAAAACCTTCATTCCTCTATGGTTGGCAAAGACAATGGCTCCCTTGGCCGAATTGTATTATAAGTTGCGTAACAAGCCTGCGTTGTATAGTTTGTATGCATTAGCGACTCTTTCCAGCAAGTCCTACTTCAGTTGTGCCAAAGCGGAGAACGAAGTTGGTTACACTCATCGTAGCCTGGAAGAGACAGTAAGGGATACCTTGACCTTCATGAAAAGCCAGAATCCCTAAGTGGCCAAGATAAAGAAGGAAAAATTGTTTTTAACTAAGCAGACTTTGAATAAACGAAAGAACCATCTTGACGATTCTTTCGTATTAAGACTTTGACCGGAGAGGGATTTGAACCCCCGACCAGTTGCGTGTAAGGCAACCGCTCTCCCACTGAGCTATCCGGCCGAACGTGTTAGATACTATCAGGTAATTCGGTGAATTGTAAATACCTTTATGAGAATTTTGGGCTAGTTGACAGCAACGGGACTGTCTAGTAAGCTGTTCTTGTCTTTCAATTAGGAAAGGGGAGTAGTCATATTTGTGGAATCAACAGCCGACATTTCAGTCTGGTTCCACTGCCCTGCAAAGGGAGCACAAGACCTTTCGGATATGTTCAGCATATTCGGGGGTCTATTTTTTTAGGAGTGAGTTATGCAGACAATGCAATGGATTGTTCTTTTAGTCACGATAGCCATGTATGCGGTTGTCATCGCCCGGCCGCAGTACAAGGCCCATGCAACCTGTATCGCTGCGGTTATCCTGTTGCTGCTTCGTGTGGTGACTCTCCGTCTGGCGTTTACCAGTCTGATTAATTGGAATGTGTTGCTTATCTATGCAGGAAGCCTTGCCATAGCTGAATTGTTCATCTATAGCAGGGCCCCCGCTTGTATCGCTGACAGGATTATTGACCATAGCCCCAATGTGGGTCTGGCGATTGTCTCCATCTTGATGATGACAGGCATCATCAGTGCCTTTGTCGAGAATGTCGCGACTGTGCTTGTAATGGCTCCTATCTGTCTTGCCCTGTCAAAGAAACTCAAGATGGACCCTACCTATTTCATGGTTGGGTTGGCTGTCATGGCAAATTTACAAGGGACCGCGACCCTTGTGGGTGATCCTCCTTCAATGATTTTTGCCACGTATGCGAACTATGGGTTCAATGACTTCTTTTTTTATCAGGGGAAGTTCTCTATTTTCTGGATTGTACAGATTGGCATGCTTGCCGGTAGTCTTTTCTTTTATCTGTATTTCAGGAAGAACACTACCAAGAAAGTCGTTATAGACAAACAGAAGATGATCTCGATCGTCCCTTCTTTTCTTCTTATTGCTATGATAGTGGGGCTTGCCGTCTGCTCGTTTTTTGCCAATGGCGTGAGCTTTGCAAGCGGTCTGCTTGTCTTTTTGCTGGGGATTCTCGGGCTTGTCTGGTATCACTTCAGCCAGAAATACAGCTGGAAGGATGTGGGAAAACTTGTCAGGAGCCTTGATTGGGAAACCATTATTTTCCTTATTGGCATCTTTGTGGTGATCGGAGCCATAAGCGAGGTCGGGCTTCTGCAACTACTTTCCGATTGGCTCGGACGTCTTGTCGGGGGCAATGTCCTCCTGGGATATGTCGCCATTCTCTTGGTATCGGTGCTCATCAGTGGCTTTGTTGATAATGTGCCGTATATAATCGTCATGCTTCCTGTAGCTGCAACCCTAGGGGAAAATCTTGGCTTGCAACCAGAGCTCTATATGTTTGCGCTTCTTATCGGTTCCTGTCTTGGTGGTAACCTCACTCCTTTTGGGGCCTCTGCCAATGTTGTCGCGGTTGGAATACTGAAAAAACAAGGAGTGAAGATGGGGTTCAGGGATTGGTTGAAGATTGGCATCCCTTTCACCTTGATCACCACTATTGCAGCCTCTTTGGCCCTTTGGTCAATCTGGCGTTGACTGAGTTGCCTGACAATGCCCCTTATGCTAGAATACATTTCTACAGCAAGGGGGCAAAATGCTAGAATCAATCACCTCAAATCTCCATTCAGATTTATATGTTGTCTATTTTTTTCTTTATTCTCTGGTAGGATATATTTGCGAAGTGACCTATTGCTCCATCCCCGCCAAGCATTTTGTCAACAGGGGATTCCTTTTCGGTCCTTATCTTCCCATTTATGGTTTTGGCGCGATGATTGTCCTTGTCGGTTTCTCACATCTGGTATTGCATCCCTGGGCTATCTTCCTTACCGCCATGGTAAGTACCAGTATCTTGGAATACGTCACCTCCTGGATGCTGCAGAGGTTTTTCAATGTGAAATTGTGGGACTATAGCAAGTATTTTTGCAATATCAACGGGAGAGTCTGTCTTTTGAACAGTACCTTGTTTGGTATTATGGGCCTTGTGGTCACCTATTTTGTGCATCCGCAGATTGCAACCCTCGTCATAAAGATTCCTTTTGAGATTTTGACCCGAATAAGCAAAGTGATTATATTTGTCATGACCATTGATGCGACTGCCTCTGTCTTCAAGATGGCCGCATTCAGGAATGAATTGGCCGAATTAAGACAAAAAGGAAAGATGTTTCAAGAGCGGCTTGATCTTCTCAAACTTCCTGGGAGCGAGAATATGGTGGCAACTTTCAAGGCTAAATTCCTTGGCGATCAGGAAGAGCTCAAGGAACGTTTCCGTAAGCAGAACCGGCGAATTCTTGATGCGTTTCCGTCCATGACCAGTGCGAATGAAGAAGTCAGGCTCCAACTCAATTTATTCAAGATGGAGTTGCGCAGCCGTTATGAGAAGCATGCAAGGGGCGATAAATGATAGAGCAGGCTCTAAAAGAGATAGAAAAGGAAATGCAGCTGGCGGAAATAAAATACAGCAGGCCCTTGGGTTCGGTGAGCTTGATGGCTGTATCCAAGCTTCATACCTACGAAAATATCCTCGAGGCGTACAGGTGTGGACAACGTCTGTTTGGGGAAAACCATGTGCAGGAAATCGCGACCAAGTTTCCTCTTGATCGTCCCGTTGGAATGATGGTCCATCTGATTGGGCATCTGCAGACCAACAAAGTGAAGAGGATCGTCCCCTTGGTGGATAGTATTGACAGTGTCGATTCCTTGAAGTTGCTGGATAAGATCCAGAAGGAATGCCAGCAGATAGGCAAGGTGATGCCGATTCTGCTGGAGTTCAACACCAGTGAGGAGGAAGCTAAAAGCGGATTTCTCTCCCAGGATGAGTTGTTTGATACGATTAAAGCCTCGTTCGAGATGAAGAATATCAAGATAGGGGGTCTCATGACCGTAGGACCGCTGGGAGGAGATGAGGCGAAGACCAGTGCGGCATTCAAGGAATTGCGTATGTTGTCCTTGGAATGCAAAAGACGGTTTCCTTCGCTGGGTTTCTCAATCTTAAGCATGGGGATGAGCCAGGATTTCCCCTTGGCAATCGGCAACGGGTCGACCGTGGTGCGTATCGGCACTCGTATTTTCGGTGAAAGGAATTACAACGCTTGAAAAAACTTGTGGTTTTTTTGCTATTGCTTTCATTCTGCGGGTCTCTTTTTGCGGATGAA
>JBAXZS010000211.1:0-4677 GCA_041670175.1 Sphaerochaetaceae bacterium
TACTCCAATTATAACGGATATGAAAGTCATTCCTGTAGCAGGATATGATAGTATGTTGCTTTCACTTTCAGGTGCCCATGCTCCTTTTTACACCCGTAATCTGGTAATTTTGAAGGATAGCAGTGGTAATACCGGAGTTGGTGAAGTACATGGTGGCAAGGCTATTCTTGCAAGTCTTGAGGATGCCATACCTTTTGTAGTCGGGCAGCCGGTAGGTGATTATCGTAAGATTATTTATAAACTTGCAACGATTCATAATCGTGCTTCTCTGGGTTCTGATTCATTGCAGAATCTTGATTTATCCAAACTCAAAGATGTGGTTCATGGTGAGACTGCCATTGAGGCGGCGCTCATGGATTTAATGGGTAAATTTCTTAATTGCCCCGTCTGTGACCTGTTAGGGGATGGACGTCAAAGAGAGGATGTTACTGTCCTTGGTTACTTGTTCTATATCGCTGATCGGACAAAGACCAATCTCCCTTATATCGACGAGAGTGGTAGTTCGAACCCTTGGTACAAAATTCGACGTAATGAACATATGAGCTCCCAAGATATGCTTGAGGAGGCCCAGGCGTTGAATGAGGTCTATGGTTTTGAAAACTTCAAACTCAAAGGTGGAGTGCTTGAGGGACAAAAGGAAATGGAGGCAGTTGAGCTTGTTGCCAAAAATTTTCCGAAGGCACGTGTCAATATTGATCCGAATGGAGCTTGGAAACTTCAGGAAGCAATTCAGTTATGCAAGGGGAGTAGCCTGACTTATGCGGAGGATCCTTGTGGAACTGAGGCCGGCTATAGTGGCCGCGAAACGATGGCGGAGTTCAAGGTTGCTACGGGAAAACCAACTGCAACTAATATGATTGCAACTGATTGGCGCCAGTTTAAACATGCAGTCATAGAGAAAAGCATTGATATCATTCTTGCCGATCCCCATTTTTGGGGTATGGCGGGCTCCGTACGCGCCAGCCAGGTCTTATCTGATTGGGGTTTGACCTGGGGTTCTCATTCGAACAACCATTTTGACATCACTTTGGCTCAGTATGCACAGTGTGCTGCAGCGGCAAAGGGTGAGATTACCGCATTGGATACCCATTGGATATGGCAGGAAGGACACGATGAACTTACAAACAATCCTCCTGTGATTAAAGATGGGAAAATTCATGTTAGCGACAATCCTGGATTAGGTGTTGAGATAAACATGGACAAGGTTATGAGGGCAAATGAGTTGTATAACAAGTTAGCCTATTCTGATCGCAACGATGCCATCTCTATGCAGTATTTGATTCCTAATTGGAAGTTTGATTCAAAGAAACCTTGCATGGTTCGATAACTAAATCAAACCACAAGGATTGAGATTTAATTTGAGAGGAGATACGAATATGAAAATAGCATTTATCGGACTGGGAGTCATGGGCAAGCCCATGGTACGGAATCTGGTCAGGCACGGGAATGAAGTCTGGGTATACGATATCAAGACGGAAAATATAGCGGAGGTCACAAAAGATGGGGCAAAAGAGGGGAAAAGCAATGCGGATATCGTGTCCAAGTGCCCTGTCATCATTACGATGTTGCCGAATTCACCCCAGGTCAAGGCGGTGGTACTTGGAGGCGATGGACTGTTGGCCCATGCCAAGAGTGGAAGCGTGCTGATTGACATGTCCTCCATAGCCCCGGCTGCGAGTCAGGAAGTGGAGAAAGAATGCGCCGCCAAAGGCGTGAAGATGCTGGATGCCCCTGTTTCCGGAGGAGAGCCCAAAGCCGTTGACGGGACCCTTTCGATTATGGTCGGAGGGGACAAGGGCTTGTATGAGGAGTATAAGGACCTGCTTCTCCAGATGGGAGCCTCCGCAGTGTATTGCGGGCCTATTGGTGCGGGGAACACCACGAAACTGGCGAACCAGGTCATCGTGGCCTGCAACATCGCGGCTCTGGCAGAGGCGATGACCCTTGCCAGGAAGAGCGGGGTTGACCCTCAGCTTGTGTTCGAGGCTATCAAGGGTGGACTTGCGGGGAGCACTGTCATGAACGCCAAGGCGCCCATGATGCTTGAAGGCGATTTCAAGCCAGGCTTTCGCGTTGATTTGCATATCAAGGACTTGAACAACGCCCTAGAAACCGGCGCTAAATTTGGCGCACCTCTTCCTTTGACCGCCTTGGTCCAGCAGATGTTTGAGACTTTGCATGCCGATGGATTCGGAGTCGATGATCATAGCGCTTTGGCAAGATACTATGCGAAGGTCAGTGGAACCAAGATTGGAAAGTAAGAGGAGTTTCATGAACACAGCATGGATGAAAGGCATTATTGTCCCGATTGTCACTCCAATAAAAGATGATGAGAGTGTGGATGAGACAAGCCTGCGCGAGCATATTGATTTTTTGATTGACCAAGGAATTGATGGTATTCTTGCTTTTGGGTCGAATAGTGAATTCTATATGCAAACTGAAGAAGAGATGCGTACGAATTTGGCGATAATCATCAACCAGGTAAGGGAAAGGATTCCTGTTTATATGGGTATCGGTGCTATTCGTACCAGTACATGCATTGCCTTAGCTCGGATGGGCCTGGATATGGGTTGCCGTGCCATTGCGGTATTGCAACCTATGTTTGTCAAGTTGACAAATGATGAGCTTTATACTCATTTTTCTTCGATTGCTGCGGCAATTGGGGATAAGCCAATGTTGCTATACAATAATCCAGGACGTACTGGCTATGATATTCCTTCGGAAGTTGTGGCAAAACTGGCTCATTCATCTCCTAATGTGGTTGGGATGAAGGACAGCAGTGGAAACATGACCAACACCCTTGAGTTCATCCGGCGTAACAGGGATGTCGGTTTCAGAGTATTTGTTGGTAAGGACACCTTGATCTATAGTGGGTTGACGGTTGGCTGTTGCGGGGCCGTATGCTCTACCGCGAACTTTCTTCCTACTCTTGTGTGTTCGATTTGGAAGAAGTTTGAGGAAGGGGATCTTGCTGGTTCGCTTGAAGCCCAATTCAAATTGAATCCGATTCGAATCCAAATGGATAAGTCAAGTTTTCCTGTTGCCACGAAGGATTATCTGAACCTCCTTGGTGGTCATGGGACGAAGCCTTATCTTCCCTCTCTTCCATCTGATGGGCAGCAGATGGCTGGACTTAGACAAAAGTTGGTTGAGGGTGGATATCTCAAGTAGACAGGTATTACTGTCAGTGAGTTATGATTCTTAAAGAAGGAGAGCCTCCTGATAAAGGAAGCTCTCCTTATATATTAACACATCAGGTTCCCCTGATGGAAAGGACTCAACCCCAAATTCTATTTGCTTTTGTAACAAAGACGAGGATGCTTAATCCGGCTCCGAATAATATTGTACTGATAAGGCTGACGATATTGATTGGCCTGATTACATTCATCGTATGAGAGACCATCAAAAGAGAAAAAGCAAATGCCCTTAACATTGTGGAACGGGTGGCGTTCTCTTGAAAGAGAATTGCAAATGATGAGATTATTCCCAAAACACCTAGCACATAAATTGAGATTCTCAGCTTATAGTTGGTAATAGACACGAAAAGCTGGAATCCTTTGCTGTTATAGGAAATCGGCACCAGAAGCCCCAAACAAATTGAGCAAGCAAAACCGATCAATACAAATTGGACAAGTTTTCTACTGTTGATTTCTGTTTGGAAAAGACCACATTCGATATAGAGAAGACTAATAGACAAGAAACAGATTTGAAAAACAACTGAGACCCATTTGATATCGAAGAAGATATCATGGGTGAGGGTCATGTATGTGGGAAGTATCCTCGTATCCGATAAAGCCAATAAAAGAAAAAGAAGAGGAAGAAGCTGGGCTTCAGGACCCACGGTATTCCTGTAATAATGCATAATCAAACAGGCACCTACAAAAGCCATGATTAAATGCAAAAGGGTAATGATTAGTTGTTCCATGGGAAGAGAAGACGTAGCACCCTCCGCTTTCATGAGGACGAGCATTGCGCGAACGGTGAGGGTTCCTAAAACAAGTGAGATTAACGCTTGGATTCCCAAACAAACCAAGCGAAAAGGTTTCTTTCCCATAGGAGTTTACAGGATGTCCTGATAGGAAGTGTTGATTCTTACCTTTAAGGTTTCACTTGTGTAGCAGCTACCCATACCGGCAAGAAGGTTATCAATCATGACACCCATACCATTCAACAGGGGTAACAAGCCTAGAAGCGACACCTCTGAACCATACACATTGATGTGCAGGGCTCTAAGTGACAAGACACAAATCAAGAACACCTCCTCCCCGATACCAATCGAGGAACAAAAACTCATCAGGCTACAAGAAAGTGCAATAAGAAGCATAATCTTGCTCTCGGGCACGTTTCCTGTTGCACTATAGAGCAGACCCAGGGTGCAAAGCGTAGCAATCATGGCGGAACCACCACGACCGATAAGTGCATAAAACGGGATGGTGGTTGCGCCGATGCGTTTTTGGCAACCCAGATTATGTCGGCTGATTGGTTCATTGAGGACCGTGCTCAGAAGAATGTTGCCAGTAAAAAGGCCAACAGCCAAGGAAGCTATACTTCGATAGATAAGCTGGTAAGGGTTTGTCTTGAAACCGGTGAAAAGGGAAAACAATAAGGGAATAACAATAAGGATGGTTGCCAAGCATCCAAGGCAAAGCATGAGTAAGAAACGAACGGCAACGAATA
>JBAXZS010000212.1:0-4657 GCA_041670175.1 Sphaerochaetaceae bacterium
CTGGGGTCAATCGTTTTACTTTTGGTTCTCTCTATCTAACAGGTGGTATCTCATATATTCCTGTGTTAATTGGTTTGTTTGCCTTTTCCCAAGGTCTGATTTCCACAGAAGAGAACTATGGAAAAGAGAATAAGAATCAACAGATTCCAAAAATTAATCATGTTTTCCCTTTCAGAGATATGAAAACAATTTTGCCATCAATTGTCCGCTCTTCTTTTATCGGTATTCTTATTGGAGCTATTCCCGGTACTGGTGGTGATATTGCTTCTTGGGTGTCTTATAACGAGGCAAAGAGATGGGCAAAACATCCAGATGAATTTGGGACAGGAGTTCCAGAAGGTATTGCAGCGCCTGAAGCTGGTAACAATGCCATTACTGGGGGAGCTCTGATCCCTTTACTCACTCTTGGCATTCCAGGCGATGCAGGTTCTGCCGTTATTCTTGGTGCTTTATTGATGATGGGGATTGTGCCCGGACCTCTTCTTTTTTCTACTCAAGGTGATAAGGTCTATATAATAATTATTGGATTCCTCGTGGCAAACCTTTTGATGGCTTTGGTTGGTTTTCTTGGGATACGTTTCTTTGCAAAAATGACAACTATTCCAGATTATATTCTGACACCAGTCATCTTCATTTTCTGTTTTGTTGGTTCATATGCCATGAATAACAGTATTGGTGATGTCTATGTGATGATTGTTGCTGGTGTTTTAGGTTATTTTATGTTAAAGATGGGATTAAATATTCCTCCTCTTATTCTTGGTTTGCTTCTCGGCAACATGTTGGAAAGTAATTTGCGAAGAGTTGTTACAATTAGTCGAGGAGCATTATTCTCTTTCTTTCTTCATAGACCAATTGCCGTTGTCCTTTTACTTATCTCTTTTCTGTCTCTGTTTTTTCTTCCGTTTCTTTCTGCTTTAAAAAAACGTAAGCAGAAACGGCAGGCTTGAAGTGAATATGATGCAATATGAATGTACATTCATAGGTTCTGTGACGAAAGACATACTGATGAGGGTTGCGACTCCACCAGCAAGTGATAGCAGAATTAGTGCTGATATGTTTGTCACTTCGATAGGAGGAGTATCCTCAATTGCTGGTTCTGCCTTCCAGTCGTTAGGGGGCAAGGGAGCTTTGATTTCCTCAATAGGTGATGATGATACAGGAGTCTTTCTCAAGGAAGATTTTAAGACGCTCCATTTTTCCTACCTTGATCTCCATGAGATAAAAGGGGAGAAGTCTTCGACAAGCATGATTCAGATTGAACATGATGGAAAGCGTTGTCTGACTTGTTTTGGTGGTTGTATCGACAAATTGAACTTCGACATGATTGATAAGAGTGTCTTGTCCCGTTCTCGTATCGTTCATCTTGGTGTTCTCAATTCAGATCTCATGTATCAGATTTGTGCATATTGTAAACAACATACCCAAGCTTTGGTGTCAATCGATGGAGGAAACTTGCCTCAGAGTTTGGTAGAAAAGTTACTTCCGTTCATAGATATTTTTGTGTTGGATGACAAGACGGTGAACAGAATGCTTGGTCTTTCTCCTTGGGAAGGCTGTCGTTACTATTTATCGAAAGGGGTAACTTATGTTTGTGTAACAGCAGGCCCCGATGGTAGTTATCTTATCATTGATGGAAAAGAATGCCATATACCCACTATCGAAGGTGTTCATGTCATTGATACCACAGGGGCTGGAGACAACTTTCATGGTGCTATGCTCTGGTGTATGGTTCGTGGATGGAAGTTTCTTGAAGCAGTGAAATTCGCAAATATTTTTGCGAGCTTGACCACAGAAGGAATTGGAGGGCGTATGTCAGCTCCTTCTTTTGATAAAGTCATGCGTATATATAATTCCGGGAGGAATAAGAATGAGTGATTTAGTAACGTTACGTGAAGTGATGGCAATTGCCGAGAAAGACAACGTCGCTATTCCTGCTTTCAACATTGATACCATAGAGATTACCCAAGCGGTGTTGGAAGAGTGCGAGAAAGAGAACCATCCCGTGATTGTCGCTGTTGGACAGGCTGCAATTCGTGATGGCAAACTCGAGATGCTTTCTGACGTGGTACATCGATATATTAAGCATATGCATGTACCCGTAGTTCTTCATCTTGATCATGGACAAAATTTTACCCAGGTGATGCAAGCTTTAAAATGTGGATATTCATCTGTCATGATTGATGGTTCAAAGTATTCACTTGCTGAAAATATTGCTATGACTAAAGAAACTATTGATGCAGCCTATGCCGTGGGTGCTTCTGTGGAAGCAGAATTGGGCGCAATTCTTGGAACCGAGGATGATATCACCAATCATACGACGGAAGACTATCTTGTCAAAGTGGAGGATGTGAAGACTTTCATTTCTCAAGTTCATCCTGATGCACTTGCTATTGGAATTGGCAACAAGCATGGTTTCTATCAGGGAAGACCTCATTTGGACTTTCAACGTCTGCAAGAAGTAAAAGATATTTGTGACATTCCTCTTGTTCTTCATGGTGGCTCTGGTATCCCTGAAGATATGTTGAGAGAAGCCATCAAGATTGGTATTCGAAAAATAAATGTTGCTACAGAAATACGCTTTGCGTATTCCACAGGCATGGTTAAGGGTGCAGCAAATAACGATTACTATGAGATGGTAAAAGTTGCTAAACAGTCTGTTCATGATATGGTTGCTTCTAAAACAAAGATTTTCTTTGCATAACAGCAAACAGCCTTTTCTCTCATTGGCTCAATTATGAATCAGGTAAAAAAGTGACCCTCGGAGTATAGAACGAATACTTATCTGTATTACTAGCGAGTGCTTTACGAAAAGGGTCAACTTTGTTGAGTAATCAGTTGGTTCAGCATTATTTATATCTATAAATTGCTGAAACACCTGTTGTGCTGGGCATCTTGTCCTTAGGGAGGATCAATACATTGCCTTTTCGCAGCAATGTCAATTCAGCTATATCATCTAGAATATCGTCATAATCGGGATTATTTATAGCACCATATTTCACTGCCCCGGTATTATAATCGATTTTTCCGGGCACTATCCTGTTTTCCTCAATTAAAATCGTTTCAATTCGACTATCAGCAGCGGCTTTGGAAACCTGTGCTAAATCCGAAGAACCCAATGATTCAGCCACTGCTTTTTTATAGGATTCGGTTAAGTTTCGTATCTTTTCCAGATTGATAGGTTTAACTATCTCCAAGGCTTTACTTTTAAGCTCGTCCATTTCCATGGAATCATAAGATTTGTTTATGCCTTCTTCAAGTAAATATGGGTTATTGCTTATTTCCTTAAACTGCGAATGATATTCGATTAGCGAAACTAAAATCAGTGGCAATTTCGACGGTTTAGAATAATTTTCCAGCACGAAGCGATCTACATACCTAAAATATTTCTCGGTGTCGGTATTTATCTCTTGCTTAGCCCCTCCGTGGCCATGGTACATCGCATGGCTTCCTATTCCTCCATAAGACCCCTGTGTTACATAGGAATCTGTTAATTGTTTTCCCAAAACTTCCTCAAGTGTCCTTGGGGTATCTGGAGGTAGTGCAATTTCTGAAAATCCAAATTTATTACCTTGATAGAGAGTGAAATTATTACGGCTTAACCCCAGTAACTGGTAATTTTCCATAGATTGAAAAGCCTTAATTAACGGCTTTATATGAAAAGAATTAGCTACTGTAGCAAATTCTTTTACAGAGCCTTGGAGATTATATATAATGCACTTATTCTGACTCGCAAGGACAGCTATCCCATCTGAAGTATTATTCCAGAAGTGTTCATCTTCTTCGAGTTCATGGAACGGTTTCATAATTAAAACTACTAAATCCTTTTCGTATTTCTGACTCAATGAATTTTCAATCACCCGGAGTAAGTTTTTGAACACTATAGAGTCTTGTTTGTTTTCCGGAAAATGCCTATGGGTCGGTTGATAAAGTGAAATAAATGGACCTTCCTCCTGATAAATAATATCATTTGGAAAACGAGATACAATCTCATATGCCATAATTGACTCCTTTTTTTCTAAAACATTCTTATTTTAAAGAAGAATTTAAACTTGCTTTTTTTGAAATACGATTAATCAGAATTGCAAATTTCTTAACATAATACTAATCGAACGCAAACTTCAATTCATTATTACTTATATAGATATATTATACTCCTTTATTGGAGATTAGGAAACCCGGCCATCGCCAAGCGCATAATGAGCACCAATTTCGGACTGCAATAGAGCACCTATAGGATTGTTTTGAGCGCCACAACCGTGTCTCATATTGGATTTTTCGCCAAGGGATGTCACTGAATGACATTTATGGTCCGCTAGATGTTTCTTCCCTGCGCTGATCTGGTTCGATGTTCTTGATGTTTCTGTGCTAGTTCCCGTAAGGGTTATTCTTCCTTTTCGTGAATTTTCCTCCCTTCAGGGTAGTTCACCTTATCCTGCTTTGTAATTTGATCTGGTACTTTGGGCTAGCATAGTTGCTACTGAGCAATAATAAAGGTTCCTACAATGTGCTGCTCCACACTGTTTCCTTGGCCTATATACTGGGTGATGCGTGCTTCTTTTGTAGTACTGTTATAGGAAAGGGTGTACCAATTGGGAGGTTGCTCGATGGTGATGTTCTTGCCGTTCAGGGGCCCGATATCCACTTCATGGCAAGTATC
>JBAXZS010000213.1:0-4651 GCA_041670175.1 Sphaerochaetaceae bacterium
GGGATCCAGCTCAATCACATCCCGTTTGAAGGTGCCGCCCCTTCCATCACCTCGCTGATGGGTGGTCATATCGATGCCGTCTGCGCTTCCGCCGCAGAAGTTCGTTCTCATGTGCAGAACGGTGACATGCGTATCCTCGTAGTCATGTCCGATGAGAGATTCGCCTTGTTCCCGGAGGTTCCAACCGCCAAGGAGCTTGGATATGATGTAAGCGTCCTTGTCTGGCTGGCCTTCGGAGTCCCCAAGGCTACTCCGGACGAGGTGTTCAACACCTTGCTCGCCGCAATGAAGAAGTCCTATAATTCCGATACCTATCAGAAGATGCTTGCCTCCAACGGATATACTCCAGGGTGGATGGAACCCTCTGAAATCCAATCGTATGCAAGAAGCCAGTACGAGGTGTATCGCAAGTTGCTTCCAACTGTACTGGGATATCCTGAAGTACCTGCGTTAAAGTGAATTCTGTCTAGAAATTGAAGAATGATCGGGGTGCTTCTCCTCTTTGGGGAAGCACCATTTCACCTATTACAAGGAGAAAACGAATGGCAGAAATAATCGTCTGCTCTCTCAGTACCGGGCTGAGTCTTTTTTTACTCTACTTCGCAAAGGGATTCCCCAAGTCAATAAAACCCAATGTACCCAGTGCTTCCTTTTTCCCGACAATCATCGGGGTCATCCTGTTGGGACTAAGCCTTTTCAACCTTATCCATGCACTGATTCGCATTAAGAAGGCGAAAAGCGCAGGGTATGAGAAACAATCTGTTGAAAAGGGCAAGGTGTTCCAAATCCTGGAGATTGTCTTGCTGATGTTCTTGTATGCGTTCCTTTGGAAATATCACATCGGTCACTTCCTTTTGAACTCCATTGTGGTATTCGCCTTGATATGTGTGCTTCTTGGCGATGATGTATCGTGGCAGAAAAGTGTGGTCTTCTCGACAGGTCTTGTCGTGTTTGTCTACGTCCTCTTCACTTTTTTACTGAGAGTCAGGCTTTGGTAGAAGGAGAAAATTCATGGAAGCTTTAGCAACGGCACTTGCGGCCGTATTCAGTGTGAAAGTCCTTATCTATACCTTTGCCGGTGTTGCCCTCGGCATGTTCATTGGCGCAATGCCTGGACTGTCGGCAACAATGGGAGTGGCCATCCTGCTGCCTCTGACCTTTTGGGTTGAGCCAAAGGCCGGTCTCGGTATGTTGTTTGGAATCTATAACTCGGCAATCTATGCAGGAGGCATCTCCGCAATATTACTTGGTGTCCCAGGGACTCCTGCGTCAATAGCCTCGACCTTCGATGGAACAAAGATATCCAAGATGGGACAGCCGACGCTGGCTCTTTGGATCAATACGTTCTTTTCGGTAATCGGAGGAGTATTCGGGGTACTCATTCTTTCCGTCGCCTCCTTCCCCATCGCAAGGTTCGCCCTTCGGTTCGGCCCTCCCGAATACACCATGACCGCCCTCTTCGGGCTTTCCATGATGGTAGCGGTATCTGGCAAGAGCGTAGGAAAAGGCCTGATGGTTGGTTTTTTGGGCTTGGGGCTTGCTGTGGTGGGGATGGATCCGATGCAGGGGGTGAAACGATACACCTTCGGGAATCCCATCTTGCTGGACGGTTTTTCTTTTGTACCTATCATGATCGGTCTCTTTGGCATAGGGGAATCCCTCAAGCAACTCAGCGAGACACCCGTTCCCAATCGGAAACAGAGGGATTATACAAAAAAAGTCGAGAGCAACTCCGACTTCATGGAAGAAGATCCGCAAGCACCAAAAAGGATGTCCTTCAAGGAAGTCTGGGCCGCTAAATGGGCTTTTCTGGTCACCGTGGCCATCAGTGTGATAGTCGGGGCCATCCCCGGGACAGGCGGGGACATCGCCGCCATCGTATCTTGGACACAATGCAAGAACTTTTCCAAGGAAAGGGAGCAATACGGTAATGGTTCGAAAGAGGCGCTCGCTGTCACCTGCGCTGCGAATAACGCTTGCATAGGAGGGGCCATGACCACGATGCTGACCCTGGGGATTCCAGGAGACTCCGTCACGGCCATCCTTATTGGTGCGCTCATGATGTACAACTATACTCCCGGGCCATTGCTTTTCAAGGAACATCCCGACATGGTCATGATCATCTTCGTGCTGCTCTTTGTCTGCAACATCATGATCCTGTTCCTTGGGAACCTCAGCTCGAAACTATTTGCAAAATTCACCAAGCTTCCCAGGTCCTGGATCTCCACGACCATCATCGTGTTCTCCTTGGTCGGCTCGTATGCGATACAGAACAGCACGTTCGATGTTTTTGTCTGTCTGATCGCAGGGCTCCTTGGCTTTGCAATGGCAAAAGCGGACTTCCCTTCAGGTCCCCTGGTGCTGGCCTTGATCCTTGGAAGGATGATGGAATCCAACTTCATCCGTTCGATGATGCTGCCACCGGGAACTTATTCAACGTTCTTTGTAAGACCTATTTCGCTTACCTTGTTCATTCTTGTCATTCTCTCGCTGTTTGGACAGCAGATTATGAAGGCAATAAAAAAAAGGATTACTCAGAGAAGGAGTGTTAAATAACACATGATTGATTTAAAGGCGAAACTTCGTGCTTGCGAGCAAGTCGCAGGCATGCATACCTCACTCACTGATTGTTGCACCACAGAGCTCTGTGGGAGTCTTGGGTTTGATTTCATTTGGATTGACACCGAGCACACAGCGATCGACCTGCATTGTCTGGAAGAACATATCATTGCTGCAAAAGCGGCTGATGTCTGCTCCTTGGTGAGAATCCCCTGGAACGATCCCATCATGGCAAAGCATGTGCTCGAGATGGGCCCCACAGGAATCATTTTCCCTGTGGTCAACACTGCAGAGGAGTTGGACAAAGCCATGAAGTCCACGTTGTATCCTCCTCTTGGCAACCGGGGATTCGGTCCCATGAGAGCTGTCCGTTACGGTATCGATGATGCAGACGAGTATATCCACACCACCAGCCTGAATATGGTCCGTTGTGTACAAATCGAATCAAGGACCGCTGTAGAGAACCTGCCTGAGATGGCAAAGAACCCCTACATCGATTGTTTTATCTTCGGACCCTGCGATCTCTCGGGATCGATTGGCCAACTCAACAAGGTGTTCGATACCGATACCCAGGATCTGATCAAGCAGGCCGTCGCCACACTTAAGAAGGCACACAAGTCCGTGGGTGTCTCAACCGGAAGCGACGACCCCTCAATCTTGAAGAATTGGCATGACCTGGGGATCAACATGATCAGCGCAGGCACCGATTATCTTCACATTGTCTCCGGTGCAAGGAAAGAACTGGCGGCCTTGCGAGCTGTGCAAGGGGTTGCGAAATGACAAGGATGTTTGGAATCATTGTCCCGATTGTCACTCCCTTCGATGAGTTTGATCATATTGATTATCAAGCGACAAGGATGCTTGTCGACTCTCTTATCAACAAAGGCATAAACTGCCTGTACCCTTGCGGGACCACCGGTGAGATGCTCAAGATGTCCCTCCAGGAACGGAAGGATTTCGCCAAGGCGGTCGTTGAGTATGCCCAGGGGCGGGTTCCTGTCTTCATCCAGGTTGGAGCCTCCACCACCAAGGAGACCCTTGAGCTTGCCAGGCATGCAATGGAGATAGGAAGTGCGGGTATCGGGGTGGTCACGCCTCAGTTTCTTGGAGTGAACGATAGGGAAATGGAGGAATACTATGTGGAGGTCGCCAACAGTGTCCCGAAAGAGTTCCCGGTTTACCTCTACAATATCCCTCAATGCGCAGGAAACGATATAAAACCGACGGTGGTCAATAGCATTGTGAGAAGAGCAAGCAATGTGGTTGGGATCAAGTACAGCTACCCTGATTTCATCCGTTTCAAGGATTACCTGCTTTGCAATGATGGCAATTTCGATGTAGTCGTCGGCCCTGACAGGTTGTTCCTCCCCGCCATGGCGATGGGATGTGTCGGTACGGTTACCGGCTGTGCCCAGTGTTGTCCCGAACCCTTTGTAGCGGAATACAAAGCCATCAAGGCCGGGGATTGGGAGAAGGCAAGGCAATTGCAAATCCAGGCGAATGAGATGTGTGAGATTGTTCATGCCGGGGCAAACATGGCATACTTCAAGGCTGCACTCGAATATAATGGACTGCCAAGGACTTATATGCGAAAACCGGCCCTTGACCTCACAGAGGAAGAAAGAAACGAGTTCATCACTCAGTTCGCGTCTTACAAGAAAAAAAACAACTATGAGAGGTACGTATGATTATTGATCTGATTGAGAACATGAAGGCATACACCAAAGATATTCCCTCACTAAAGAAAGTCATTGCAATCATCGAAAGTGGTGCCTTGAAAAACATCAAGCCGGGACAATATACGACTGACGACAAAAAGGTCAGATATAATGTCTTTGGGTATGAGACAAAAGAAACCAGCGCGGCTACATTTGAAGTTCACAGAATGGAAAGTGACGTGCAGATCCTTTTGAGTGGAAAAGAGAAAATGGATTGCGCCTGGCCGGCCCCGACGGAAACGGTCATCCCCTATGATGAGAAGAAGGATGCCTCCTTTGTCAAAGGGAAGGTCGCCTTCAATCTGCATGCTGTCCCAGGCACCTTTGTGGTATTTGTCCCTGGAGAGCCTCATGCGCCAAGTCTTGTTGACGAA
>JBAXZS010000214.1:0-4637 GCA_041670175.1 Sphaerochaetaceae bacterium
CAAGGAAAGCAGAGAGATACACATACTGACAAAGAATGATGTTATAAACCTGCATAACCATCTTCATTTCTGAAACTTGTTGTATAGTCACTTTCTCAAAAAAGTGAGCAAGGCTTTCCTTCAAATAAACAACAAACTTTTCCATCATCACCGATTCTCGAAATGCAGAACCAAAAGAACTCATCCTTGTTGTGACATATTCATATAACTCATTAATATTTGATTGATTACTACAAGATATTTTCTTTGTGTTCTCAACCATCTCATTAATCTCAACAATGATTTTCTGAGAAAAACTCTTTGGCTTATTTGTGGTTTTCTTGCATTTCGCTGTAATAAATTCTGCTGCCCTGAGCGATCCAACTTGTCCGGCATTCAAAGCACATCCGCCAGGACGATATACCCCATGAGTACCACTTACTTCTCCAACAGCAAACAACCCTTCAATATTGGTCTGCCACCAACTATCAACAGCCAATCCTCCATTATTATGCTGGGCACAAAAAGCTATCTCCAAATACTCTTTCCTAAGATCCACCCCAAGATTTTCATATAATAAAACCGCAGGGGAATTCAGCTTGGTTAGTCTCTGTATGGGAGTACCAAAACAGATTCCCGCTCTTCTTAGATATTCTTCTGCTTCCTTTGAAAGAATTGAATAATCCAAAGTAGCTAGACCATGAGGATTCTTGGAATAATCAAGGAAAACGCGACGACCCTTCTGGATTTCCAAGAAAACCAAGACATCAATAAGAGATGAGCCATTTTGAATCTTCCTGACATCAAAGGGCCATTGGTAACCTTTGAGGAAAACAAGACTCAGTAAATTGCCAAAATCCTTGAGGAAACTATCAAGAAACTCACTCTCATCACTTCCATCTTCTTTTGTGGACACAAATCTTGGGAGCACTTGCATATAGGATCCTGACACATTCCAGCGAGGATTTATTGAGGCAATCCCATATTGCCATTCTGTCAAATTTCGTCCTTTGGCCCCAGCTTCGAAAGCAATTCCTGTTGCTCCTACTTGACCCTTGGGATACACGCTATCTTTGTAAATTCCTCCTGGGCCGCCTGTCGCAAGTAGTATGTTGTCGGCTCGAAATGCAATATATTGAACAGTTCCTTGTGTCAATGCTTGTAAATCAAGACATAAAAGGCCACATACATGATTGTTTTCCGTAAGAATGCGTACTACAAGCAAATGATCAAAAATGGGAATTCCCTTATCTTTTACTGATTTCTCCAAACATTCTGTCAGTATCTTTGAGGTATAGGGACCTGCACTCGTAGCTCTTGATCTTGGGTCATGATCAGTCTTATAACCAACATACTCTCCATAACGATTCTGAGGAAAAGGAACTCCCATATTCACCAACTTGAAAAAACACCTAGGGGAGAGAGCCGCTTCGCAAAGCGCTGTGTCTCCGTCAGTTGCCCGTCCCTTGAAAATTGTTTCGGCCATTTCTCGAACACTGTCTCCTTCGTTTCCAGACAATGAGAGTTTATAATATGTCTGCTTATCAGAACCCGCATTCCGAGAGGTCCCCTTGTTGATGTCCTCAGTTATAATGGCGATATCAGTTTGTCCCAATTGATAAAGTGAATCCGCTGCATTAAATCCAGCAGCTCCTGAACCCACTATTATGGTACTAGCAGAGAAGCATTCCTTAAGACATATTTCCATCTCTTTCCATTCCCCCAAACCAATTTATATCCAAAATGAAAGAAATCCTTAGTCTGCTTCATATTGGACTAAGAAGAGAACGAACTTAAAACAACCTTCATCGCACATTTGTTTCTCTCAAGAACAGTCTGAAATGCCTGATCCAAATTCTCCATTGCGAATTTATGGGTAACAAGTCTCTCTATTTTTATCTTATTACAAATCTGTAGAGCGACAGGAAAATCCCAACAATACCCTTGTGTTCCTTGCACCTTTATCTCTCTCGATACAAGGTGAGTTATAGGAACAGAGACTCTTTGATCCTCAAATATTCCAACTACCGTTGAGATTCCTCCAGGTCTTAGCCACTCAATGGAATTCTCAAGGGTCTCTTGACATCCAACACATTCGAAGGACCTGTCAAAACCTTCTCCGTTGGTAAGCATAAGTATCTGCTCCCTCGCATTTTCCGTCCTCGAATTAATGGTATGGTCGGCACCAAAGTTTTTTGCAAAATCCAATCGATACTGATTGTGATCCACAACCACGAGCGAAGAAGCACCTTTTTCCTTACATATTGCCGTTATCAACAAACCTATCGGACCAGCACCAATCACCACAACACTCTTAGCCATCTGGATATCAGCCTTTCTTACGGCATGTATGGCTACGGCAAGCGGCTCGATCAACGCACCCGTCGTAAACGAGACATCAGGAGGAAGCAAGTGCAAGTTTCGTTCATCAACAACTACAAAATCTGCCATCGATCCATGCCCGACCCTGTAGGTGAAAGTCAAATCCTTGCAGTAATTGTATTCTCCTTGTAAGCAACGGGCACATCTGCCACAGGCAATGCTTGGCTCTACAGTAACCCTATCGCCAATCTGGAATCCTTGCACAAAAGCACCTTTTTCAATAATTATCCCAGAGAATTCATGCCCAATCGTAACAGGTAAACTACATGAAGGATGTTTCCCCTTGAATATATGGACATCACTTCCACAAATTGCACTGTTTTTCACTTCCACCACGACTTGCTGTGGCAAAAGCGACGTGATTGAAGAAGTGAGGATATCTAATTTTCCTGGAGCGCAAACACAGAAAATTCTATTTTGTAGGTTCATTGAAATCCCAATAAATCGAGGCCCCATTGTGAGCGGAGGAAGTCATTTTCCGATACAAAGCCAGATATCCTTTTGCTGGTTTCTCAACAGGATGCCAGTCTTTCCTTCTTCTTGCAAATTCCTCCTCACTGACATCAACCATCAGGGACCGGTTTTCAATATCTATATGGATCAGGTCCCCATCCTTGATAAAAGCAATATTTCCTCCCACGTACGCCTCGGGACTGACATGTCCAATTGCCAATCCCCCTGTCGCGCCAGAAAATCTTCCATCAGAAACCAAAGCCAAGGAGGATCCCATCTTCTTCCCTAAAACAGCGGCCATGAATGTCTCCATATGGGGCATCCCTGGAGAGCCCTTTGGCCCCTCATACCTGATGACCACGACATCGCCAGAAACAATCTTATTCTCTAAAATCGCATGCCAGGCCTCATCCTGTGACTCATACACTTTCGCAGGACCGGAAAATTTCCAGGATTCTTTTGGGACGGCAGAGAATTTTACAATACAACTGTCCGTAGCAATATTTCCTTTTAAGACAGCCAGTCCCCCATGAATGTTGATAGGATCATCACAAGTAAAAATGACCTTGTGATCCAAAGAGGTTTTCCCCATAGACATTTCCTTGACGGTTCCAAACATACCCTGGACTTCCCCGTTTATTTTCCCATTTTTCAGCAATTCACCAACCACAGCATTCAAACCTCCAGCACGATCAAAATCCTCCATTGTGTAAGTCTTGTGGTTGGGATAAATGGCACTTATACAAGGGACTTGGGAACTTATCTCATCAAACAAGGAAGGTTTGATTTCAATTCCAGCCATTCTCGCCATGGCAGGAATATGCAAAATGGAATTGGTGGATCCCCCAGTTGCCATCATATAGCGGACTACATTGACAAAACTTTCCTTGGTAAGGTAATCCAAGGGACGAATCTCCTTTCTTACCAATTCAACGATTTTTCTTGAAACCTCTTTCGCCATTTCATGCCACTTAGGAGTCTGGCTTCGCACACTTGCGTTCCCAAAAGGAGAAAAGCCCAATATCTCAGCAGTAGCGCACATCGTATTTGCCGTTCCCATGAAGGGACAGGCACCAGGAGTGGGACAGGCACAACGAACAACTTCCTTGTATTCTTCTTTGGTTATTTCCTTGGCAATATATGCCGCATAAGCCTGCTTCGTATGGGTAAGGGTCAACATCTTGCCATGAAGATGACCTGCTGCCATATATCCACCAGTCAACATCACCGTAGGAATATTAACTCTCAGAGCACCCATGATCATCCCTGGTACAACTTTATCGCAAGTTGCCAAGAGGACCATCCCTTCCAGCATATTGAGTTCTGCAAGTGTCTCGATCTCCGCTGAACTTAAATCTCTTGAGGGCAAGGTATATCTATCTCCAGCCGTATTTGAGCAGATTCCATCACATACTCCAAGAACAGGAATCTCCAGCCCGAGTCCTCCTGCGGCATAAATCTCTTCCTTGATTTCCCCGATCACATCCTTGAAAGGAAAATGCCCGGGATTCATCTCACTCCAGGAATTCACAATACCTATTACCGGTCTCTCAACATCTTTTTCTGAGATGCCCATTGCAAACAACAAAGCGTTTCTATGGTCTAAAGATTCCTCATTCCATTTCCGTATCATAGTGAATTACCCCTCTTCTCTCATTCATTAACCCAAACAACCACTTGCCCATACATCAAATTCCAGGTCCTCTTCTTCGGAATGCTTTTGGTGTTTCTTCACGAACATCCCTTAAAACACCAGGGACTCCTCAGTGATTTGCTGATTGTTATCCCATCATGGCAGTGGGCAGAGCCATCACCAAGGAAGG
>JBAXZS010000215.1:0-4633 GCA_041670175.1 Sphaerochaetaceae bacterium
CAAGACGGCATCCTTGGGATCTTCCCCCTTCTCAACCAAACCCGAGGGGAACTCCCTGGTCACCGTGGAAGAACCATGCCTGAATTGCTGTTCCATCACGAACATCGCCTGACCTTCTTCATTACGATACCAAGGAATCGCGGTAACCCATTCAGGACTGAGCACTTTTACGAAATCGCCAACCCTTCCATCACTAGAGACTCGTTTGATGGTGCATACATCAAAAATCGGCCCCTGATACATAATCTTTGGGTCTTCAATATCTGCCCAGCGAAGATGATCAAGATCCTCCGCACTTCCAAGAGCAAAGGGATCCTTCATTTGATGCTCCTTGAATTGCAACTCTCAGAAGAACAACCGGCGCAAGCGGAAGGAGCGCATTTCTCACTCCCTGCAAAATCAGTATTGCGGCTTGTGGAGACCTTGGTTCCTCCGTTGATAATCCTTGCGATGGAGACGAATGCCAGGGAAGCGGCGCTTTCCGGTTTCTCAGAAAGAATGCTCTTCCCCGCATCCTCGTTCTCACGGACAGGAAGCTCAAAGGGCACATACCCAAGGAAGGGCACATGCATGTCATCAGCCATCCTCTTACCTCCCCCTTTGCCAAAGATATCTATCTCCTCATTGCAATGGGGGCAGATTAGCCCGCTCATGTTCTCAATGACCCCAAGGATGGCGACCTTGAGACGCCGGGAAAAGTTCACCGACCGACGGGCATCAAGTACAGCGACTTCCTGCGGGGTGGTCACAATGATTGTGCCTGTGAGCTCAGGAATACTCTGGCAGATGGTCAATTGCTCATCTCCAGTACCGGGAGGGGAGTCAATGAGCAAATAATCCAAGGTCCCCCAGTTCGCCTGTGCCAGGAATTGGCGGATGGCGGCCATCTTCATTGGACCACGCCAAACAATTGGAGCATCCTTTTCAGAAATGGCAAAGGAAAGCGTCATCACTTTCAGTCCTTTTCTCACTTCCACGGGGAAAAAGGTCTTTCCATTATCATCGCTTGCAAGCTGCCCATCCTCACAACCCAGCATCTTGGCCACATTGGGACCATGAAGATCGGTATCCAAGATGCCTACGGTACATCCACCATCAACCAAGGCGTTGGCAAGATTAACGGTCACCGTGGTTTTCCCCACCCCACCCTTGCCGCTCATAATCAGTATTTTCCGCCCAATCTTGTCCATGTGCTCCCGAATCGCCTTGTCCTCGGCTATTCTTTCTTCAAAATCAATCCCTTCCGCCATATAAACTCCCCTCCAAAAGATACTTACTATAGAACAAACAGGCAAGAGGCTCAAGGAAAACTCCCCATACGGACATATACCCTTTTTTTCCTCCTGCATTGTTCTTGATACAAACCTATGGATTTCAATATAATGAATGGAACTATGGTCTTATGTGCTATATGTTCTGATTAACTTTAAAATAGGAGTTCAGAGTATGAATTTTCTCGCTCAACTACCTAAGGAACAACTCGTTACCCAAATCCAAAATGGTTTAATCCTTATGGTTTTGGGAATGGGTACGGTATTTGTGTTCCTCACGCTTCTTGTTTTTTTGACAAAAGGCCTTTCTGCCCTTGTCAAGAAAGTCGCCCCTGCTACTGCTCAGCCAGTAACGAAGAATCCTGCAACATCAGTTGCGGCCATTTCTGTTGGTGATAGTGAGATTGCTGCGGTTATCAGTGCAGCAGTCGCAAAATCCCAAGAAAAATAAATTATTAACAGGAGGTTTCATCCCATGAAGAAACAAGTAAAATTTATGTGCACGGCTTTCCGTGATGGATTTCAGTCCGTTTACGGTGCCCGTGTGTTCACTAAAGATTTCATGCCAGCAGTAGCAGCAGCCAAGGAAGCTGGAATTACCCATTTTGAGGCAGGTGGCGGCGCTCGCTTCCAGGCCCTTTATTTTTACAGCAATGAAGATGCTTTCGATATGATGGATGAGTTCAGGAGAGTCGCTGGACCTGATTCCGACCTGCAGACCCTCTCCCGCGGAGTGAACGTCGTTGGCCTGGATTCACAGCCTCGAGACATCATCAAGCTCCATGCCCAGATGTTCAAGAAGCATGGCATGTCCACCATTCGTAACTTTGACGCTCTTAATGATGTGAACAATCTTATTGATAGTGGCCGGGCAATCCATGAGGCAGGACTTCGCCATGAAGTCACCGTGACCATGATGAGCCTCCCCCCGAAGGTTGTCGGAGCTCATGATCCTGATTTCTATGAGAGGGTCTTGAAGCAGATTGTCGAAGCTGGTATTCCTTTTGAATCGGTCTGTTTCAAGGATGCAAGCGGAACTTCCACTCCTCATGTGGTCTTTGAGACTGTCAAGCGTGCAAGAAAGTTGCTCGGACCGGATATGAACATTGTATTTCATAGCCACGATACCGCGGGGTGCTGTGTCATGCAATATATGGCAGCCTTGGAAGCCGGAGCCAACCAGCTCGACCTTTCCATGCAACCTGCAAGCGGCGGCACCTGCCAACCGGACATCATCACCATGTGGCATGCCCTCCGTGGCACTGATTATGATCTTGGCGTCGATATCCACAAGATTCGTGAGGCCGAGAATGTATTCCAGGATTGCATGAAGGATTATTTCGTACCACCAGAGGCACAGAAGGTCAATCCTGAGATTCCTTTCTTCCCACTTCCAGGTGGAGCTCTTACCGCTAATACCCAGATGCTCCGTGACAACAATCTGATGGACAAGTATCCCCAGATTGTCGAAGCCATGGGAGAGACAGTTGCAAAAGGTGGTTTCGGGACTTCCGTCACCCCTGTCTCCCAGTTCTATTTCCAGCAGGCTTTCAATAATGTCATGTTCGGACCTTGGAAAAAGATCGCCGAGGGATATGGCAAGATGGTCCTTGGCTATTTCGGACAGACTCCTGTCGCTCCTGATCCAGAGGTGGTGAAAGCGGCAAGCGAGCAGCTGAAGCTTGAGCCGACAACAAAGAAGGTTGTTGATATCAACGATGCTGATCCGACCAAAGGCATCAAAGCCGCAAAGGCAATGCTGGAAGAAGTGAAGCTTCCTCTGACCGACGAGAACATCTTTATCGCCGCCTCCTGCAAGGAGAAGGGGATCCTGTATCTCACAGGGAAGAGCAAGGTCAATGGCATGAGAAAGAGTGATCCTGTTGAAGAGGCTGCAAAGAAGGCCGGTGAATATACCGTGACCGTCAACGGCAAGGCTTATGGAGTCAAACTTTCCAAGACCGAGGCAACCGTCAACGGGGCATCCTACCCTCTTCAGGTCGCTTTTGGAATCGATGAGAAAGCCATTGCTACGACTTCTGCAGCAAAGGCTACCTCCACTGCCCTTCCCTCAGGCCCAGGAACCAATATTGTTGCTCCGATGCCAGGCTTGATCCTCCGTCTGAATGTCAAGGTCGGTGACCAAGTAAAAAAGAACCAATGCGTTGTCGTCATGGAAGCCATGAAGATGGAGAACGAGATTTTTAGTCCTGTAGATGGGACAGTCACCAAGATTTGTGTGACTCAGGGTCAGCAGATGCAAGCCGATGACGCTCTTGTCGTTATCGCCTAAAGGAGCAATTTCATGATTGGGCAAGCGTTTGGTAAACTATGGCAATCCACTGGTCTGTATGGCTTTTCAGGACTGGCGGAAGGCTTTGGTGTTGGCAACTTCCTGATGATTTGTGTTGGGTTGTTGCTTGTGTACTTGGCTATCAAAAAGGGATTTGAACCCCTTCTCTTGATTCCTATTGGGTTTGGCTGTATTCTCGCGAACATACCCTTGGCCTATATCTCTTCTGTGGATCCTGCTACAGGAGATCCGGGTTTCATCAAGGTGCTGTTCGACAGTGGTATCTCGACCGGTCTGTTCCCTATCCTCATCTTTATGGGTGTGGGTGCGATGACCGATTTTGGTCCGCTTATCGCCAATCCCAAGACATTGCTTTTGGGTGCTGCGGCTCAGTTCGGTATATTCTGCGCTCTGCTTGGCGCCCTTGCCTTGTCTTTCATCCCCGGCATCAACTTCACGTTGCATGATGCCGCCGCCATCGGAATAATCGGTGGTGCTGATGGTCCTACCGCAATTTTTGTCACGAGCCGTCTGGCCCCGAACCTTCTTGGACCCATCGCCGTGGCCGCATATAGTTACATGGCCTTGGTGCCGATTATCCAGCCTCCCATCATGAGGGCCCTGACTTCAATGGATGAACGCAAGATTCGGATGCAGCAGCTCAGGCCGGTAAGCAAGTTGGAAAAGATTCTTTTTCCTCTGGTGGTGCTTCTGACAAACGCAATCCTGCTCCCCTCGGCAACTCCTCTACTTGGTGCCCTTATGTTTGGTAACCTGGCTAAGGAATGCGGAGTGATCAACAGACTTTCCGATACCATGCAGAACTCCTTGATGAATATTGTCACCATCTTCCTTGGCCTGTCAGTAGGCTCGAAAATGGAAGCCAGCAAGTTCCTCAACCTGAATACTCTCGGTATTCTTTTCCTTGGTATGATTGCATTCGCCATCGGGACCGGTGCAGGGGTATTGATTGCCAAGTTAATGAACAAAATCGACCCCAAGCATCCTGTCAATCCGCTTATTGGATCAGCAGGAGTAAGTGCTGTTCCTATGGCGGCACGTGTTTCCA
>JBAXZS010000216.1:0-4612 GCA_041670175.1 Sphaerochaetaceae bacterium
AGGGCTTTGAATTCTTCAAGATGGTCACAGGCAAAGACAGCCGTTTGCCTAAAGGGATACCTCCCCATCTCATCTCTCTGACAAGAAAGGGCAATGGTAGGAAGACCATTCATGGCTGCCTCACTGGCGGCTCCCAAAGTCCCTGAATAAAGAATATCGGTGGAAAGATTATATCCATGATTGATACCGCTAATCACCAAAGAGGGACGCTTTGGGAAAAGATCACTTGCAAGCGTATACTTGATGCAGTCGGAAGGAGTCCCACTACAATGGTAATGATTTGGACCGAAAGAAGTCACCTTCACTCCCTCTCCCAAAGTGATGTGATGGCTTGTAGCACTACGTTCCCCAGAAGGGGCACACACCCATACCTCATAGCCATGCGCAATGAGTTCCTGCTCAAGGGTATTGATACCCTCGCTAGTATATCCATCATCATTTACTAACAATATTGCCATTAGTCCTCAGGAAACATAACTTTTGCGCCACCTTGACTCTGATATATATAATACTTGGGATGGAAGCCGAAGATATGCTCATAATCCTCCAGACGACTAATATACCGTGGCAAAGCCTCCTTGCTCAAGAGAAGAAGGATATTTCCTGACAACCCATTGGCTATCTGTACCGCACCAAGACATCCAGTTGTCTCACTCGCACGCTTGATGAGCCAGTCCACCTCAGGACAAGTCATCTCCATCAAGTCACGAAGTCCATTCTGGATACGGTTCATAGCCTTTCCCAGGTTCACCACTTCATGTTGCTGGATCATAAAGGAAGCATCATTGGTAATATGTGATTCCATAAGCACATAGGTACAAATATGCCGCTCGTTCTCAGGAAGAGGGATCATCCTTGCATGCAAATCTCCTTCAGGAAAATCCCTGATGGCTCCACTTGGCTTAAACTTCCGAAGAGCATCAAAGGCTTTCTTGGCAGCCAAGCGTTTGCTCTTTATTTCCTCCCGCATCGCGATAGGAGAAATCTTGCTATCCAAAAGCACTGCGACATAATCCGCATCCGAATCCCCGAAAGGAAAAGAAATCTCCTGATACGATACGGAAAGCAAGTCAAAGAACAAAAGGCGATTGGGCCTGAAACTCAACATAGCGATCAAATCGCTGATACGACAGCTTTCATTATTGAAAGCGACATTAGATTGGTAGGCAATTCGGATAATGGTGCTATTGTCAAGCTTAAGATCAAAAAGTTTATTGAGAACCAAACAAGTACCTAACGAGACAGCGGTACTGATAGACATGGGATCACCAAGAAGCAACGAGCCCTCGACAGTAAGATTCAAACCACAAAAGGGATGGTTCTCTCCACTCATGATGGATACCACACCCTTTATGAAATTTCCCCAACGATCTTCCTTGCGAAACTTGATATTGGAAAGAGAGAACCGCTTCCTATCATTCACCGTGGCATTATACAGACGGACCATTTGGTCATCCCTTTTGCTTACAGCCACAGTGAGCGTGGTTTGCGCAGTACCTACGATTGACCATCCATTACAAAAATCAGCAAAACTTCCGAAAAGCGTACATACCCCAGGAACCTCACAAAGCACTTGAGGTTTTTGCTCATATTCTTTAGCATGTAGCTCGACTATTTTATCCATCTAGTATCTCTAATACACTTAATCTTAGGTCACAAATAGCCATAATGCAACAAAAACTTAGCCTACTGGCACTATAGACAACATCAAAGGCGGGCTTCATTTGATGATTTCAGCTTAAGATTAAATCGTATCCATAGGGTATCATTAATTTAGGCCTCTGCAAACAAAGAATTTTGAAAATCGTAGTAATTTAACAATCAAACAAGGTGGCCGGCTCTCATTATTTACTATTTCTTCGCCTATTCTTGGTTGATCCAAGAATACTTTGCAAGATAATGAAGAAAGCCAGCAAGGCGGCTATGGTGATTCTTGTCCACCAGGAAGAAAGGGTGCCTTGGAACGTAATGAAAGTCTCAATAGTCCCTTTGATGAGAACTCCAAAGAGACTTCCAAAAACATTACCCACTCCTCCAGTCAGTAAAGTACCCCCTATGACTGCAGCGGCAATAGCCTCCATCTCGAAGCCTCTAGCTTGTTCCACAAACCCTGAACAGGTATTCAAGCAGAACAGGATTCCCCCAATAGCACAAAGAAATCCATCAAGGATATAAGCCAAAAGGCGAGTTCTCCTGACATTCAACCCCATCAAGAGCGCACTTTGCTCACCTCCTCCGATGGCATAAATCTTACGGCCGAACTTGGTATAGCGAAGCATGAAAAAAATCAGTACAAGGACAATCAAAGCGATAATGACCGTTGGATAGATATAGGGACGAATCAGCACGCCCCGCTTGTTCATGGTTCCTCCAAAAGGCAGGAAGACCTTCCTTGTTGCCCAGGAAAGGAACAGAGGATTCTTAATGCTTATCATATCCTGACTGATGATAGCAGTCATTCCACGGGCAAAGAACATCCCCGCTAGCGTCACGATAAAAGGCTGGAGTTTCAAGTATGATACCAAAAAACCTTGGACAAATCCAAAGAGAATACCAATTAGCAAGACTATCAACACAGATGATACGGCTCCATATCCTTTGTTTTCCATCATGTTCGCAAGCATCATACACGACATCGCAACAAAGGAACCGACCGAAATATCAATCCCTCCCGTTATCATTACCACAGTCATTCCTACAGCAACAACAATCAAGGAAGCATTGGAGATAAAGAGATTAAGGAACACTTGAAAACGAGCAAATCCATTTTTCCGAAATACTATCATCCCTGCTATATACATCGCAAAGAACAAGCCAACAGTGATGCAAAGCAGGAATGTATTCTCATTGAATTTCTTTTTCTGTTTTATCATCTATGCCACCACCTTTCTTCTTGCCTGCATCTTGGAAAACCATCGAACGAACTCCTCTGACTGCAACGAGACAATAAGCACCACTACAATAGCCTTGTATACGGGAATCTGGTCAGCGGATACACCCATCGCGTATAACGTTGTGGTCAGGGCCTGGATGGTATAGGCACCGATGACGCTACCAAGAAGGGTGAACCGTCCACCAGCAAGACTGTTTCCTCCAAGCGCGACAGCCAGGATGGCATCCAACTCCATGTTAAGACCGATATTGTTGGCATCTGCGGAATAAATCCTGCTGGTAGTAATCATGCCAGCAATACCTGCGCATAGACCACAAAACACATATACCAAGAAGATTATCTGGTCGCTTTTTATTCCTACCAAGCGGGAGGCATTCTTATTTACCCCTACTGCCTCGATATATAAGCCCAAGGCGCTTTTCTTCAATAACAGGTTGGTCAGGATGACCACAAGTATTGCTATAAAAATTGAAGTGGGAAGAGGTACTCCGGGAATGTTAGCCCCCAAAAGCTTGAAGTTCTCCACACGGATGTAGGTAATCTGCCCGCGGGTGACCAACTGCGCTATGCCACGACCAGCGGTAAACAATATCAGGGTAGCTACCATAGGTTGTATTTTCATCTTGGAAACCAAAAATCCATTCCAAGCCCCGCAAAGAATTCCCGCAAGCAATGCCGCAAGAACTCCCAAGATATAGGGATTCTGATAGGCATTGACCGTCCGTTGCCCACCTGCAAGCACAAAACAGCACACAGCCCCTGCAACAGCCATGACCGCTCCGACAGAAATGTCAGTGCCCCCGGAGGCCGCGACAACCAACGTCATGCCAACTGCAAGAATTACCAATTCACTGGCGCGGTTGATAACATCAATGATATATCCATAAAGGACTCCATTCCTCATCTCAAGCTGAAAGAACGTAGGAGTCTTTATCATGTTGACAAGTAAAACCAAAATGAGACTTGCAATGGGCAGAAATAAACGATAACTTGTCAGTTTCTTCAAAAAAGCTCTTATCATTGGTTTCCTCCCGCAATCGCTCCCATAATACTTTTCTGGCTCATGTCATCTTCTTTCAACTCAGCCACTTTGGAACCATCACGCAAGATAGCCATGTGGTCACAGGTACGGAGCATCTCATCAATCTCCGAAGAGATGAAAAGAACACTTGTCCCTTTATCCGCAAGTTTCAGCACCAGTTTCTGGATTTCTGTCTTGGTGCCAATATCAATACCCTTTGTGGGTTCATCAAGAATAATGAAGTCGGGTTGCGTCAGCAGCCAACGGCCGATAATCACTTTTTGCTGGTTACCTCCAGAAAGTTGCTTGACAGGGGTCTCCCTGTCCGCAGTCTTTATCTGAAGCAAACTGATATATTGATCAGTGAACTCTTCCTGTTGTTTTCTACTTAAGAGCTTGAACATGCCTTTCTTGGCCTGCAAAGCTATCATAATGTTTTCCCTTACTGACAAATCCGCAATGACGCCTTCCTTCTTTCTGTCTTCGGGAAGATAGGCCATACCCCTATGAATAGCATCTATAGGATGGGAAGGCACAAACTTTTTCCCTTTTACAAACAACTCCCCGCAATCAGGCTTGTCCGCGCCATAGAGGGAACGTGCAAGCTCACTACGACCCGAACCCAACAGGCCTGCCAATCCAATGACTTCCCCTTGCATGATACGCAAATCAAAAGGTTTGATTGTACCACTATGTCC
>JBAXZS010000217.1:0-4492 GCA_041670175.1 Sphaerochaetaceae bacterium
ACTTGCTCTGCCTCCATTCCCACTCCATTGTCACTGACAGTAACTAATAAACGGGAATCCATCACCTCGATTTTTATTCGCACGATGCCTTCCCCAAGCTTACATTCCAATCCATGAATAATTGCATTCTCGACTATGGGTTGCAGTGTCAATTTAGGAATTCTGATTTCCATTGCTTCTTTTTCGCAATCATCAGCGAGCATGACTTGCAAGGACAGACGAGGTCCAAATCGGTATTGCTGGATAAAAAAGTAATTCTTTGTATTGTCGAGCTCCTCTCTTAGGCTTACCAAATTCTGTACCTGGCTGATTGTGTACCGGAAAAAAGTGGAGAGTGCTTCACACATTGTCGCAATTGAAGTGCAGTTCGCACTTAACGCCTCGCCTCTGATTCCTTCCAGCGTATTGTAGAGAAAATGAGGGTTGATCTGGTTCTGAAGTGCAAGATACTGGGCTTGCCGTTTGCTGGCGCTCATCGGGATGTCACTATTCAAAATCAATTCCAGACGAGTATCCATTTCTTCGAATTCAGGGCTGAAAGGGTTATTGGAATCAGTGAATTGTGCGAATGTATGACCAGAGTTGAATAGGCGAAGGAGATGCTTGAATTTTTCGTAGGGAACCAGAATGTCCAAATATCCCCAGATGCCCAAGGCGATAATGAGGATTATCGGAAGCAAGAACCACTGTATTCTTTTCAACCATCCATAATGGATTAAGAAAGGCAGAAGTAAGGTGAGCAAGGTTATGGAAAGGCAACATCGGCAGAACAGAAGTATTCTCTCTTCCAGATAAAGGAATTTTTTCTTTTTTACAATATCAGCCATAGAGTTTCCGATAATCCAAGGGTTTGATCCCTAGGGTTTTCTTAAAGCATTTCGCAAATAATTTTGGGTCTCGATATCCTACTTTCTCAGCGATTTCCTTTATCTGAATGTTTGTGGAGACGAGTAATTTTTTTGCGGCTTGCATACGTGTGTCCTTGACATATTGCGCAAATCCTTGATTTTCATTTTTTTTGAACAAAGCACTAAAATATGTAGAATTCAACTTAATAAGATCTGAAACACTCTCAAGGGACAGTTGTGAATCTCCATAATGTTCCAAAATATAGGTTTTTGCCAATTTTATCGGCCTTGCCGAATCTTCCTGTCTCGTTTTTTCCACCAACATATATCCTTCGTGTAAAGCAAGATGGAGATTCTCAAGGATTTGTTTTCTGTCCCCAAGATAGGGTAGTTTGTTGATATACTTCAGAAATGAAGGAGATGACGGAGATAGCGTTGCGACGAGATCGGCACATTTTGTCGCTATCTCAGCAACAGTGGGGAAAAAGGTCGCTGAGTCGAGATGTTCAAGAGGTTCAATTATATGAAGAGCGATTTGTTCACTGGATGCCAAGTCGCTAATAAGCATTTGTTCCATCAATTGCTTGCTTGTTTTTATGAGATTGGAATCCATGGATGCTTTTGCATGTTCTGAGTACAGAAACCGTTCTCCGATGTGATCCAATCGTAAATAACTGGTTGCCACTGCTTTTTGTACCGATATATCAAGTAATGCGGGACTATCGACTTCTTCTCCGATGGACAAGGAAACCTGGAGATTCTCAAATAGTTCTTGGAATGTCACACATAATGCCAGTAAAGCTTCCCTTAGTTTTGTTTTTATCATTCCCCTCTGATCATAATCATAACAGAGTAGAAGTGGAAAACCTTTGAGTTGAGGGCTATAAATAAGTTCCCAGTCAGGGAAACTCGTCAGATAAGGAGAACAAGTCGCCTTAAGTTTTTCCCTGATTACATCACGCGCCTTGTCATCATATTCAGAGAAATCCCCATCCACCTTGACAAGACACAAGCAAAGCAAATCGGAGGAATGGAAAAAGCTTGTAAATTTCTCTCCTCCCTCTTTTTCTTTGATTAGTTTCTCCAGATAGTAATTTCTTATTGTGTTCTTATCTGTTTTGAGATTATTCCTTACTGCAAGAGTAGCTTGCTGTTCATGATAAATAACAAGCATTTTTTTCAACGCTTCTTCAAGTTCCTGTTGCTTTAATGGCTTTAGGAGATAATCTGAAACTCCAAACTTGATTGCCTGTTGAGCATAATCAAACTGCCGATAGCCGCTGATGATGATTACTTGCAGATTTTCGTTAAAGGCTTTTGCGCTTTCGATAAGCTTGAGTCCATCCATGCCAGGCATGCGTATGTCGGTAATCAGCAAATCGGGATTCTCTCGCTTTATCAAATCAAGTCCGCTGACTCCGTCAGCAGCCGTTCCGGCCAATTCCAAATCCATCCTGCTCCACGGTATTAAGGCACAAACCAGTTTACAGACCCTCTCTTCATCATCCAAAACAACAACTTTCATATATCCAGTATACGGCCGGACATCTTGAATTTCAACGAATAACTAATTGTTTCCAAGGTTCGGTTTTTCTTGAAAGTCTTTATCCTGTGATGATTTCTTCAATATAAAATCCAATTTTGATGGTGCTTGCCATTCCAAAGAAATCGCCCCTCTTTCTAAAGTTTTGATTCCTTTTCAGTCTATGAAGCCCATGGGATACTAGTATTGTATCGGCAAGTTCTGATGTGAGTACTTGCACTCTGGATCAAAGTAAGGAAGGAGAGGCAGCAGGATGAGTGGTGGGTATATAGTGGAAATGAGTCATATTTGCAAGTCCTTTCCTGGCGTTAAGGCATTGGATGATGTTTCCTTTCATCTTAGTCGTGGTGAGGTGATGGCTTTGCTTGGGGAGAACGGGGCGGGGAAATCTACGCTCATGAAAATACTTTCTGGTGTCTATACCCGTGACAGCGGGCAAATAAAAATCTTCGGGAAAGATATTGAGACAAATCTCACTCCAAGAAAGGCCCAAGAACTAGGAATTGCGATTATCCATCAGGAAATGAATATGTGTAATCATCTTACGGTGGCAGAAAACATTTTTTTAGGTAAGGAAATTTGCAAGAAGAATGGTTTGTTGGATAAGCGCAAGATGCTTGAGGAATCGAAAAAAGTCCTCATGCAACTGAAAATTGATATTAAACCCAATATGGTGGTTGGAAAACTGGGAGTTGGACAACAGCAAATGGTTGAAATAGCCCAAGCTTTGCAAGCCAATGCGCAGATTATCATCATGGACGAACCTACCAGCGCCCTTACCTCAAAGGAAATCATAGAGCTCTTTCGTATTATCAAGGAATTAAAGGCTGACAACCGCGGCATCGTCTATATATCGCATCGGCTTGAAGAATTACAGTACATTGTGGATAACGTCGTCATCATGCGAGATGGTCGTTTCATCAAGGAAGGTGCGTTCAAGGATCTTCCGATGCCGAAGATCATCACTGCTATGGTTGGCCGTGAAATCACCGAGCAGTTTCCTCATGTTGCATGTAAAAAGGGTAAGCTTGTTTTCAGTGTTCAGAATCTCAATGCGGGAAGGTTGGTCAGAGATGTTTCCTTTGATGTTTATGAGGGAGAGATACTCTGCTTGGCCGGGCTTATGGGTGCAGGAAGGACAGAGACAACTCGTGCTATCTTTGGAGTAGATCCGAGACAAAGTGGAAAGATTTTTCTTGAGGGTGAGGAATTACATATACATCGTCCAATTGATGCGATAAAAAAAGGAGTAGTCCTTGTTCCCGAAGACAGGAAGAAAGACGGCTTGTGCACAAAACTATCAATTAGAGAGAATGTTGCATTGCCCAACCTTGATATTCTTTGCTCAAAATATGGAATTGTGAACAGAAAGAATGAACAGAAAATGTTGAGTAAGGCTGTCAATGCTTTGAATATCAGATTGCCAAATACCGAGATAAATGCGTCGAGCCTTTCTGGGGGCAATCAACAGAAATTGGTAATCGCCAAATGGCTGGCAAGAAATAGTCGTGTGGTGATTTTCGATGAACCGACAAGAGGCATCGATGTAGCTGCCAAAGTAGAGATCTATAACATCATGAATATCTTGAAGCAACAGGGGATTGCAATAATCTTTGTTTCCAGTGAATTGCCTGAAGTACTTGGTGTGTCGGACAGGATTGTTGTCATGTGTGATGGAAGAGTGACTGGCTCATTGATTACGAAAGAGACTAATCAAGAGGAAATACTTTCCTATGCCACTCGGTTTGAGAAAAAAGTAGTATGAGGTGCATTGTATGAATGATGAACGGAAAACTCTCTATAAACGATTGATGGCAATTAGGGGAATGGGTCAGGTGCTAACCGTTACTATTGGGTTGATAGTGCTGTGTCTTGTTTTCGGTTTGATGAATCCCAGGTTCTTTTCTTCCCGTAATGTTTCAAATTTACTTAGGCAGATTGCACCGATTCTCCTTATCGGAATCGGACAGTCCTATGTTTTGCTTATTGGACAGATTGATTTAAGCATAGGTTCCGTGGTTGGAATGAGTTGCATGATTAGTGCGACCTTGATGACCAAGGGCATGAATCCCCTGGGTGCTGTGGTGATAACACTTATCTG
>JBAXZS010000218.1:0-4427 GCA_041670175.1 Sphaerochaetaceae bacterium
ACATTATGAGACTTGAAATCAAACACCTCCAATAAGTCGGACTCATTGGAGGTATATAGATTACTTTCAAGTTACGGGGCTACAAGAGTACCAGAATGGAGAGTGTGAGCGATGAGATGGTGACAGAAATCCAGGAATGGATGAACAAACTGCCGAGAAGGATATTGAGGGCAGGATGCAAAAGGAAGTGTTCCTTGAGTTTTTTCCCATAGAAGGTTGTATCTTCTTCACAGAAAATCGCTTGAATTTATGACAAATAGTCTTATAATTCGGGTTCTTTTTACAAAACTTTCAACAACAGTTTCAAGGAAGAGATAAACAAGACCTGTCACCCTGCAAGCACCAGTAACCGATCAGAAAGAAGCTTTTTCATTCGTTCTTGCAGTTCACTGGAGACAAAGCTGGTTTCAATGAGAACTTTGAAGGTTGGCTCGAGGTCCTGTAGCTTCTTGATAAGATTAAGAACTACCCGTTCCTCTATCCCAAAACGATTTCCAAGTTGAAGAAAAGTCGAGCACGAAAGATTCGCCTTTTCCCCACACAAAGTTAGCGCCATTTCCTCTGTATCTTTAGGAATGAGGAGTTGCACCGGCAAAAGATCGTACGCAGGGGCAAGAATAAAAGTTCCTGGAGCCTCTGCAATAAGAGAAAAATTCTTCAAATGCATATCCGAATTCCCTGTCACAAAACAAAAAAGGAGCAAGTAATAGAGGTTCGTAATGTCAAGCAAAGGACGACTGGACCATTGTCGGAGAATTTTTGCACACTGTTCATATGAACCTTTGTACTTGTCTTCTGTCAATCGTCCTGAAAGCTGACAAAAATCTTCCATGGCAATACGCTGCTTTCCCTTTCGATCTATACGCCTGGTGATATATGCGAGTTCTCCATTTTGCAAGGTAATCAATGCATGGGGGACTGTAGCAATATCCGCTGCAGTGGCCATATGCATAACCAAGTCCTCAGCTTCCGGAAGTTGTCCATACTCCTGAGATTGGGGTTTAAGGATAAAACCCGTAGGGGTATCGACAATCGTTAATCGTGGTGGTTGGCCTTTCTCTCTCTGCAAAGTCAATGACAGCTTCTTCTGCACCCCAGGTATCGTGATGCCTTTGCCCGTTGCTTTGTAGGCAATTGCCTCGAGTTGTTCCTGAGACAAATCAATACAAGGAGGTTCGTTAGTACCAAAGAATTTTTTGCTACAGGCTACATGCCATTGTCCTTCCACAGGTTTTCCACAATACAGACAAGTTTTCATTGTAGCGCCTCCACTGATACTGCTCCAATGCAATCGCGACAGACAACCAGGAGCAGTCCCATTCTATCGCGAGCATCAAGTTTCCAGTTTTTCATAGAAAGGGTGAGCAACCAACCTTCAGGGATGAGTCCGTCAAAAAAAGGGAAGAAAAAAGAGCTCTCAAAGGGTTGCTTCTGCAAAGGCATCGTCAGGCTTATGCTTTGAGCATCAGGCTTGGCCAGATAATCAGAATCATAGGTAAAAGCATATCCCTTCTCAGTCTCTTCTATAATTCCAGCATACAAAGCGTTACAGAAGACTTTGCCCTTACGAAATCCTGATTTCATTCAATTTCTCCTTCCCTAGGTTTCTTGCCTGGGGTCGCCCTACTGCCAAACATTGCCAAAGCCTGGTTTACCTTATCAAGTCGGACCGTGGTTTTGCCTTGCTCCAAATCTCGGATGAAGCGCAATCCCAATCCGGAACGGAGTGCAAACTCTTGCTGTGTCAGTCCTGCTTTTTTCCGTTCTCCCCGTAGATAGGTTCCGATAGGATTCTCTTTATCTCGTTTCATAGGAATACCATATACCCGATTGGGTATGTTATCAAGACAAATACACAGTATTATAACCTATTGGGTATAATTTTATGATATTATCATTAATATATACCCGATAGGGTGTATATTAGTACTTTTCCCCTAATATGAATCCAAAATTTCAAGTCGGCTTTTTATGGTTAGGTAAACGTATTTTCCTGCAGTGAGTTTATAGACCCTAATGTAGGAATTCTGAAAACAACTTACTCTTCTTTCGATTTTTCGATGTCTCTCCCTCCCAAAACTTCCTCGTTCTTGAATCGGTACAAGCAAATTCAATTGAGCTAGCATCTTTATGATATGGCTCTTATTAACTGAAAGATAAATATTCAATAAGCAAGAGTAAACCGTATGGTACGCTGCCAGAGTTCACCAGGATTTGTAACTAGGGGAATAAGGACTTGTTGGGGTTCAAGGGCGAATGCACAGAAGGATGTCCCCTTGATGTTTCCTTCTATTACTGTCTCATCTCCGAGAAACTCACCGGTGTAGAGCCAGATATCAGGCGCATCCGTCTCTACAGAAAGAGAATAGAGGGAACCTTTCACGTTTCCCCTACTGGTGTGCAAGGCATTGTTGATTCCTTGTCCGGTTGTCTTAAGCAAACGCCCCCGGGTAAAATCGAAGGGCGTACCCGCAACAGACAAGGATTTCTGAGGAACAAAATGAGAATCATTGGGATAGAATTGGGTGGCGGGAAAGAAACCGTTATGGTTCCCCACGCTGGTGGTGAAATCCCCGTTGAGATTCCAATACGCATGGCTGGTCAGATTAAAGAGAGTCGGCTTATCCGTACGTGCCTGGAGATTGATGACTATTGTCCCTTGGTCAAGAGAATAGGTACAGGAAAACTTCCTGTTACCAGGGTAGCCTTCCAATCCGTCAGGGAGAGCGGCCTCCAGTGTCATCGACTCAGTACTCAACTTCGTCATAGTCCATTTTAGATGAGAAAGGGAGGCCTCTCCTCCATGGAGATGATTCAACCCCTGCTCATTGACAGAAAGCTGACATATCCGTTTCCCAATGGGGACCAACCCCTGCTTGATCCTGCCACAAAGCGGACCAACAACAGCCCCTGCATAGGAAGGAGGATTTTTCTCATACATAGCTATCGACGAAAGACCCATCAGCGGCGAGGGAAGACCTTTCAGGACAAGCCGTGCCATTGAGCAACCATGCTCATGTATCAAAAGTGACAGCCGTTCATTCGCAATCTGGAATAATCTTGCCATGCGCCCATCCTGCTATCGCAGCAACAACACCGCACCCATGTGGGTTGGGTTGCTCTTGCGCACCTCAGAGAGCAATTCCTGCGCCTTCCCTTTCTCCCCCTTCCCATAATATCCTAAAGCAAGAAGGAACTTGCAATGAATTCTATTGCGTTCATCAAGGTCATCCTCAAACAACTGCATATCAGGTAGGGAGACTGCAAAATAATCGACCTTCATTCTGTCGAAATAATGAGCCTCCCCATAATCAATCAGCCGATTGAATCGAATAGCGGCACCCTTCTCATCACCAAGTTTCCTGCAGGCAAGCCCTTGGTACAGAATCATATCGGCTGGCTGATCATAATAGACCATGACCCCCGCAGGCTCCATCTCACCCAAGGTGGCAAGGGAGAATTCAGCCCTAGCCCTCTCCTCCTTACCCATCTGTTCATAGCAACAACCTTTGTAGTAGTGGATATCATTATCCTTACGTCCTTCAAGTTTGCCTTCTCCCAGATTTTGAGGATACCTCAACGAACTGTCAAGCAACCTGAGGGCCTCCTCGTAATCACCTTTTTCCATAGCAGAGCGAGCCATTTCCCTGAGAGCGAACACGTATTGGGATGAGACACGACCTTCCCCCCCTTCCCAAGGATGGAATTTGTGGGAACACAGGAAGGCATACGATTTCTCGTGTTGCCTGTCCAGATTGAGCAATGTCACATAACAGGTCATGAGATCATCCCTCTGGATAATAAGATTTGCATGTTCCTGATAGTTTTCCAGCCGTTTTTTCACACTCATCCCCATTTTCTGGTAGAGCTGGTCGAGTTCCATGAAGACCCGGGCATCAGAATTATCCAGGCGGTAAGCTTCCTCAAGCTGAGCTCTCGCCCCAGTCTTGTCCTGTTTCTTATTGAAAAGTACCAGGGCAAGATTCCTATGGACCGTAGCAAAGGAATTCTTAGCCTCACTGCTACGTTTCCAGTACCCATAAGCTTCCTCATATCGAAGCTTGTCATAGCAAAGGTTACCGAGCATATACAATGCAACGGGATCCTCGGCATCCTGTGTGATAGCATGCTGGAGGACCACCTGATCAAAAAGTGTATTGGCAAAGACACAGGAGACATCAGCCTCTCTCGCCTTTATAAGTAATGACCGCTCATCCTCCCCCCCCAAGAAAGCAGCATATGCACGGTAATAGTCAATCATGACATGATCACCTTGATACATGGTAAGGAAAACACTTGCCAGTGACGCCTGTCCATAGGAGATCAACTCTGCGGCGATGCTCAGGAAAGTGGTCTCCTTGTTCTCCATCCTCTCGTTCAGATTGAAGGAAAGGTCACAACCATGGGTCTCAAGCAGGAAAGCGGAA
>JBAXZS010000219.1:0-4419 GCA_041670175.1 Sphaerochaetaceae bacterium
AAGGCGGCGGCTGCCAGTTTTGAATCCTGGTCAGCCTTTTCAAAAGAGCATCCGGTCCAGCCCTTGTCTGTCTTATCTGACGTGTAAGCTCTTCCTTGATACTTTGTAGCGGCATCGTGAAGCATACTGATAATTGTTCGTTGCATGGAATCCTCACTTTATTTTTGTTTCACTATAAAAACAGCTAAGAAAAAAAACAATATGACGTCTCAAGGCAACACAAAGAACGGCTCAGGTCAAAAACACCTTCGTCCTATGCCAAAGAAGGTACTTCTGATGAGTTTTTTCTATCTTACGCAACTTGAGGTTCCTGTCGATATAAAGAGAGGTGATATCCCCTTGGCTGAGCTTGGAAGAAAGAATCATCGTCCCGTCGTTCTCAAAAGTAATCAACCCTTGTTCGAACAGACGCGCATAGCGCACCTCAAGAAGAAAACCATTGTGCACGTCCATCCTGTCCCTGGTTGAAGTGCAATCATCCCAAGGTTTTGAGAAAGTACCAACAAGAAGAGGCTTGCAGGTCACCGGTGTCAGGGCGCACTTGCCCTCCCAAAAAACAAACAGGTTCTTGGTATGAATATTCCTCCCTATCTGTTCCTTTGCCTGATGATACAGGTCAAGCTCCGTTCTTTTCCCCATGGTGGTTTCCTTGACCTGATATTGCTGGACAGGATCATTTCCCAGTTTCAAGGCAAGGAACAGAGCCGTCCTCAGCACCTGTGGCAGTTCATAGTCCAGTGACAGTGAATCGAAACTCGCTGAAGGGAACTGAGAGACCAACAGGTGGTCGATCAGCTGCGAGGACACACTGAAACTCGCAAAATCATCATTCATAGGGGTTATCAAACAGGTAATGGGAGTGGTTCCTTGAGTGGCCACCGTTAGGGTTTTCTGGTCGTTCGCAGTGACAGACCAACCGCATTTAGTGACAATACCCTCGATTTTTTCATATGTAGAAGCACTAATCATGCCTGATTTTCCTTTCCACTTGCCCACTATACTCGATACCTTCGCAAAATGGAACCTCATTAGTCGCGTAAGGGTAGGCATTTGGTACGTTCAAACAGGAAAGTCCGTCCCCAAAGAAGAAGAGGGAACTCCTTGGTTTCAATAGTTTTCCCCCAAGGATCTGTTTCGCTTCCCAGAGGCCTGTCCTTTCTCAATGAGGAACCCCACAGTGAAGCTCACCTGTTCTTTTGCAACCACTGTAGTGCAAGCGGTACCTGCAAGTAAGGCGTTCTCATCCATTCTCATGGCGCAAGAGGGAAGACCGTGAGAGGAATCCTCAGGAAGGCTTCCTCTCCAAGAGAGGCCTTCATCGACAAGAGGAGGGACAGTGTAAACGTACCGGACCTCGGCAGGACCTCCGGACACCAAAGAAGTCGTTACCCATCACTTTTTGCAAGAGTCCTCGATCATTGCCAGTTGCTGCTTGATGACCTTTACAAGTTCTGTCCTTAGCCTCCTCCAGGGCATGAAGGGAATTGCTGCGGTATCAATGCAGTGGAAGGACCAGCTGGGAATGAACGCATATCGTCCCCGGATAAATGAACGGACCTTTTCATCCAGCATCCGATCGGTCTTGAATCTATCGGAAAAAAGATCCATCACCAGGAAGCCGGCTTTCCCAGCCTCCTCCCTGCAACAAGTCTGGTAACCAGGAAGCAGCTGGCTTTTTGCTTCATGAACAATCCCAACTCCTTGTAATCCAGCCTTAAGGCGCAAAAAAACCAACCATGGTATCGTTCCATCCATGATTGGACAGTCTCGTAATATGCTTCAGCCAAAGAGGTACACCCAAGGAGGGAACGGTCAAGGATACCTCTTATCAAAGCAACCTGCTCCAGGGCTTAGGGGAATCCATGAGTGGCACCTAATTGTGACCCTCCAGGATAAGAATTAATCTTAGCGATACACCCTTTTAAGTATCTCTGGTCGAACCAGTCTGTTCCGTCAATATCAAATCCCCCTTCTTCCCGGACTGAAGCTTGCTGAGATACCGGTAGATGGTCGCCTCGGAGCATCTCAACTCATAAGCGACCTCATTGACGGCTCCTTTGACCATAAAGACATCCTTTTTGTCCAGATTCTCAATAATCCTGATTTTTTCCCGTTGGGAAAGCCTTTCCACAGGGGCCATGTATTGGGCCGTATATTGTGCGATGGTCTGGGAAATGACCGTGTTGATATTGCCGCTTAGCGTTTCCTGCTTGGGATTATCAAGAAGGAGGTCGTTGGTGATCAGATCGGCCCCTCCTAATTTGAGAATCGCCTCGCTGATATTTTTAAATATTGTGGTATCAATATTTATGCATAACATTCCAAGGAGTCTTTGTTCAGATTTGATAAAGAAAGTTGAAGACCTCATAATCTTGTTGTCACTTGTTATCCCCTTGTAGTTGCATTCATAGTCAAGGGTTTTCCAAGTTCCCGACTCAATTATTCTTGCAGCGAAATCAGTGAGGGGGGCACCGACGGTTCTTCCGCTGTTCTTCCCGTTGACAATCGAGGTGATGCAGTTCTTGCCATCCCTCAAGTCGAGCAAAGCTATCTCACAGTGGTTTCCAAGCACTTGACCAAGGAAGTCGACAAGTTTTTCATATTGGGAAAAAAGGGAATCCATTTGGTTGCTCCTGTTCTTCCATGATAATAATTTTTTTGCATTTTACAACAGAAACCCATCATATACTTCATAAACTACACACAAAAGGATTGGTTTTTCATAAAGAATATCAGTCTTGATGTCCTTTTGTAAGATTCGTGCTCTCCTTTTCCGTTTCTTCCTCGTTCGCCTGCCGCAACATATTCCCATGCATCATCGCCAGTTCGTCATCCGCCTTCATCTTTGTGAGGATGGTGGTCACTAAAGAGAAGAGCTGCCCATCCTTGAGATAATTTGCTTCGGTGAAGAAATCAATGCGGTTGTCCTTCATCAGTTTCTTGCAGACCTGCAAGTCATCTTTCTTGTGTACGGCTATGCTCTTGCCTCCATTGGCTTTCACCAGCTTCATACAGGGGACATCAGTAAGGCCATCCCCGATGTAAATCATATTCCTGAAAGGAATCGGCCTGTTGCTCTCGGGAGTGAAGGCGTTGAGCTCCTTGTCCTCGTAGACATCAAGCACTCCCTTGTTGATCCTGAAAAGGAACTGGGTCTTGGCGGTATAGTTGACCGCAAGCTTCGGCCATGAGGCTACATTGTTCTCATAGAGATATTCACTGGCATAGATCTCCTTGAATTCTTTTCCGATCAAGGAGCCTTCTATCACTTCCTTCAAGCCCGAGGAGATGATGTAATGCTCAAGGGTTATCCCCATCTCCCCTCCCTTCCTGTTGATATCCTCAAACCAGGTCCGCACCCCGGGAAAGAACTGGAGATCCCTGCCCAGCTTCACCAAATCAATCCGATGGATTGGTTGGTTCTTGGCTCTGGACTCATCCAGCATCAGTTTCATGTAGGCCAGGATGTTGTCCATCCTTTCCTTCTTTGCAAGGGTAGCCGCCCTTAGCCAGAACTCCGAATTGGACATTCCCAACTTAGGGATGAATGTGTATTCCTGCATGTCCTGGGTAGTAAGGGTCTTATCAAAGTCATACATGATCGCAACAACGGTGTTCCTAGCCATAATCCCTCCCTCAGGAAAAGTATAGCACTCTTGCTCGAGAGAAAAGAAGGTGAAAGTCAAAAACGCAACGAAGCAGAACCAACTTGAGAAAACAGCTCTTGTTGAATGATATTTTAAATACCATAAAATAATTTTATTGACCTTCGGTGATAGTTAATATACCATATAACTTACACAGAAGGACACAATGAATATCATATCTCAGGAAAAACTTTCCTCGTTGGTGAAAAAACAAAGGGAAGTTAAACGAATCACCCAAGAAGAACTTGGAAAAACAACAGGCATAAACCGCCTACTTATCGGACGGATAGAAAAGGCCTCTTTCCTTCCGTCAATTCCTCAACTAGATTCCTTGATGCAGACTCTGGACTTCTCATTCGAGGACATCTGCACAGAACAGGAGCCTTCTGATCTTTCGTCTCTCTTTCTCAGAGGCCATGTGGATACCCCAGAGGAAAAAGTCCAGCTCAATCAAATGAAAAACCTAATCACTGCATTGAAGAGACAACTAGTCCTCAGGGATCTTCATAGCGAGGAAATTCATGTTTGAAGTTCCCTTAAGTGCTTCAAAACAGGGACAGATTGAACAATTGGTCGCTGATAAGCGCTCAGCGATAGGAGGCCAGGAGCTTCCTATCGCCAACAATCTGTTACCTTATCTGGAAAATTTAGGAATCCATATTGTCCAGGCTCCTGTGAGCCAGAGCAATGCGGGAAGGACCCCCTCGTTCTCCGCCCTGTATTATTGTGATTCCACTGGGGGGACACCTCACCATTATATCGGACTTAACAG
>JBAXZS010000220.1:0-4318 GCA_041670175.1 Sphaerochaetaceae bacterium
CTGCGCTCAAGGGGAAGATGCCAAGCCACAACAGCCTCTGAAATGCTCTGGTCGTTTCTTCTTCTGATGTTCAAGGCGATGAACTCATTCACGCCTACAAGCACCATGCAAATCGGTACCAGAAGAGCCCCTGTCACTTGTATGGCCATACGGTACATACCTTGCAACTGGGCATCCGTTCCAAAGGACAACCCTGCCTGCTGAGAAAAAGAACCAAGCAATGTGGCAAAACTCTTAGACATTATTTTGTCCAAGGCAACCACTTTGTCTGACGCACTTGTCAACCAGACAAGAAGAACCAACGAGACCACCGTGCCAAAAACACAACTGGCCAGATACCGTCTTATACTTCGTTTCCCCTCCAACGCTATCCAAACAAGAGCGGAAACCCACAAAACAACCGGAAAGAACAATGAGATAAGGACCCCGATCCGACCTAGCTCACTCTGCAAGGCAGCATGGTTCTGTATCAAGGTATAACCCACTACGGCCGACCCCGACACCAAGGCTGGTATCAAGCGCTTCCCATCATGGAAGAAGCCTGCGATAACGATGACCGGAATAGTGTAAAAAAGAGAACAGACAGGAAGATAGGACAAGACAAAGCTTAATCCAACCGCAACCATACTGCTCAAGAAAAGACGCTTTCCTTCATCCGTCATCATTGATCCTTGCTACTCTACTTCTTCTCAAAAGGAAGATAAGCCAAGACACGGGCCTTCTTGATTTCGGCAGTCACTTTTCTCTGATGCTTCGCACAGCAACCGGTGATACGCGCAGGAAGAATCTTGCCTCGTTCTGTGGTATAACGACGAAGCATGTCGGGATTCTTATAATCCGGCTCTTGCTTCTGCGTACAGAATTTGCAAATCTTTTTCTTGAAAGCTGGTTTGTGCATGCCGCCTTTGCGATCATACCTACCACCCTTATCCATCATGTCGGAATTCATCATATCATCGGTATCTTCATTATCGTTCATGAATAATTCTCCTTAGTTAAAACGGAATCGCATCGTCATCAAACTGCTCAGGACCCACAGGGGCTCCTACGCTCGGTTGTGATACGACGACTTTTTGCTCAACTCCCTGTGCTGGGGCAGCAACCTTGGGTTGTCCTTGGGATGAACCCTGAGAAGCATTTCCCCCTGCCTGGAAACTTCCCAAAAGCTGGAGAGAATTCACCACAATTTCCACCTTACTTCTGCTTTGTCCATCTTGCTCCCAACGGCCCTGGCGCAATTCGCCAAGAACGGAAACCTGACGGCCCTTCTGCAAGTACTGGTTCATTGATGTGGCAGATTTTCCAAACATAGAACAATCGAAGAAGTTCGCCTCATCTTCCCACTGGTTTTCCCCCGTCCTCTTTCTACGGTTGACCGCAATGGAAAAATGGCAAATCGCCGAACCATTTGAGGAATAGCGAATCTCGCTATCACGAGTAAGGCGTCCTACGAGTGCTACTACATTTAAATCATTAGCCATAGTGTTTCTCCAAAATAAACTTTTTTATTTGTCTGAATTGACAAAAAGGAATTTCAAAATCGACGGGGTGAGCAAGAACTTTTGCTCGAAGCCAAGAATCGAGGACGGCTCGGCCTTCAGCTCAAAGTACACATAATGACCCTTGTCCTGTTTCTTGATTGCATAGGCGAGAATTCTCACGCCCATATCTTCCTGCTTGGTAATTTCTACATTTGCAGCCTTGAACAAGCTGTCAACGACTTCCAAGCCGGCCTTTGTCTGCTCTTCGTTTGCGTCGAAGATGACGGTGAACTCATAATTTCTCATGGTTCCTCCTTACGGACTAAATGATCCACCACAAGGTGGATAAAGAGGTGCTTAAGCAATGTACCACGTAAGTATCGGCAACGTCAACAAACAGGAACGCCTTCGTTCAATTCTTTTATACAACTCCCTCCACAGAAAGAATTTTCAACATATCTAGGCGGGTATTTCATCACTATCACAAGAGGCAGAAAAATTTGTGGGACGTCACCATCTCCAGAGGCCTCCTCATTCCCATGCAATCAGACAGACAAAAAGAAACCGTCGGAGCGACCGACGGTTCTTGCATTTGTGAGTTGGTTTCCACAACTAGCACAGATTGCACGGAAGAATATTTACTTCTTCTTATGTCTATTCATTCTGAGCTTTTTCTTTCTCTTATGAGTAGCAATCTTGTGCTTTTTTCTTTTTCTTCCACAAGGCACTGTAGAGCTCCTTCTTCCAGTCTCAAGGGAGATCTGGTCGTAATTACCCGTCCATTATGCGTGGTTGCACCTCCATGGTCAAGTAGAAACCAAGATAATATTTGGGAAATTCTATTGCGAGCATGAATGCTCTACTGTATCATGATTTGAATAAAGGGAGGTGGAATGAGAGTTTTGATATTTGGTCTTGGACTACACGGGGGAGGTTATGCCGCCGCCACTTACTTTCTTGATCATGGTGAAGAAGTACGTGTAACAGACTTGAAAGGTGGCTCGCAACTCAAAGAAGAAGTCGATAGCCTTACCGAAAAAGGAGCCGTTTGCATTACCGGCTTGCATAGGGAAGAGGATTTCTCTTGGGCCGATATTGTGGTCAAGAACCCTTCCATCCCTTCAAATCATCCTCTGCTAGCCACTTCGAAAAAAGTCATCAACGATCTTTCCTACCTCTTCTCCTCTCCCTGGTGCTCACAAGTTAAAATCATCGCCATCACAGGAACGAAAGGAAAAACCACAACAAGTTATGCGATTTGCCATGCACTGTGCCAAATGGGACACGAGGCTGTGCTCTGTGGTAATATGGGCATAAGCGCTTTCACGGTGCTCAGTGATTGGGAAAAAAGAGAATCAAACGGCCAGAAATTACCGGAATACCTGATATGCGAACTTTCATCATGGCAGATACGAGACACCTTCATTGCCATGGAAGAATCCTTCATTCCTCTTGAAGTCTGCGCCTTGACCAATTTCTATCCGGACCATCAGAACAACTACGTATCCATGGAACAATATCTTGAAGACAAGTTAAAGCTGTTCGGCCCCCACACCAAGATGGCCATCGTTCCGGACATCATGCATGCAAAAATTAAGAAACTAACAGGTCTGGATAACAAACATATCAAGAGTATCGATAAACTCACAAGCAAGTTTGTAATTGAAAATCCACAGGAAAAGACAGCATATGCCACTCTTATTGCTCTGGGCTTCAAACATAAGACGGTCACAACGGCCCTCTCCTCCTTTACAGGAGTCCCCCACAGAATGGAGACTGTGGCATCTATCAAGAATATCCTGTGCATCAATGACAGTGCGGCAACTATCCCCGAGGCGATGCATTTCTCCTGCTCAAGATTCTCTGCAGCAGTGCTCCATATCATTTGCGGGGGTACTGACAAGAACCTTCAGGCCAATGCCATGCTTGATACCTTGAAACTTGCCGGAAGCATCACTCTGCTTGATGGCAATTTCACACAGAACAAACTCATACCGTTGCTTACCCAAAACAAAATACGCTATTTCGGCCCTTACAAGACCATGAAGAATGCAACAAAAAAAGCCTATGAACAGGCAAAAACCCAATCAGATAAAATACCACAAGTGATCATTCTCTCCCCGGGAGCGGCATCATTCGACCTGTTTGACAACGAATTTGATCGAGGTGACCAATTCAGGACCTGTATCAGACAGCTCGTTGACGACGATAACGCAAAGTCTCAGCAATAGCAAAGAGCCTGTACCCAAGTTTCTTTATTGGGAAATCGCAAGTAGGCCTTCGGTATTGCTTCTCTCCCCCAAAGGCGGTCTTGAACAAGTCCAGGGATTTTAAATGCACTCCCCTCCCTTTTTCTCCGCTTATCCCGTAGAAATCATACCATGGGCACTCATGGTCAATACAATAACGAATCATCGCATCCTGCAGGATATACCCCACCGTACAATCCTTCATCCTCTCTGATGCTCCGAACAGATAGACCGACTCATCTTTACCAGAAAGCAGAATGGTGCCCCCGACAATCTTTCCTTCCCTGAAAGCCAGAAACAGCTTTGATGACACCTCGCCTTCCTGTATTGCAAGCACATCATGCAGGTAAGTCTTGCTACGTGCGGTGAAACCATCACGGAGAGCTGTATCATGATACACCACGTACCACATATCAAAAGAATCCCGATCGCCTGACCAAAGCCGTACATCGATCAGGCTTTGACTTCTTTTCAATGCGCGTATTGCCCGTTGATGGTACAAGCTTGAAATTGCTGGATAATCCCCAGAAAGCCTGATTTTCACTGTTGCATCGGGTTGGACACTTTGCCTGGGTGTCCTGCATCCAG
>JBAXZS010000221.1:0-4307 GCA_041670175.1 Sphaerochaetaceae bacterium
CAAGCGAGGATTTTTTGTGTCATTGTCATTCCCATATCAAACAACTCCTTCTCTACTCTTGACGCCATCAGCAATCAAGCAATATTCAATACTATCCGCCAAAGCCAACCAACTGGCCTCAATAATGTCCTTACTCACTCCAATGGTCGACCAGTTCTTCAGTCCATCGGTCGACTCGATAAGAACGCGGACCTTACTTGCTGTGGCCTCATCACCGCTTAAGACACGCACCTTGTAATCGGTCAAGTGCACATTTCGTAGCGATGGATAAAAAGGCTCAAGCACCTTTCGAAGCGCCTTGTCCAACGCGTTGACAGGACCTTCCCCCTCAGCTGCGGTTATAGCACTCTTCTGCCCGACTTTCACCTTGACCACCGCCGCATGGGTCACCTCACCTGCAGGATCCGCATAAGGCAGGCTGCCGATGGTCTGGTAATGGACCAAAGTGAAGAAAGGCTTGTAAGAAAGCAACTGACGCCTAATCACCAGATCAAAGGAACTCTCCGCCCCCTCAAACTGATATCCTTCAGCTTCAAGAGCCTTGAGCTTCTGCATCAAGGCGATGGTCGAAGGATCATCCTTGTCCAAATCAGGAACAATCCTGCCGATCCTCTTAAGCATCAAGGCTCTTCCTGCAACCTCACTCATCAGCAAACGCCTTTCATTTCCGACGGCCAAAGGAGGGACATGCTCAAAGCTTTTGGGATTCTTGGTAACCCCGTCTATATGCATCCCCCCCTTATGAGCGAATGCACTCCCTCCTATATAGGGAGCATTATGGCTTATGGCCACATTGCTGATCTCGGCTACGGCACGACTTACCGAGGTAAGGTTCTCCAGGTTCTCGCCATTGAGACAAGAACAATCCATCTTAAAGGAAAGATCAGCAACAACCGTCGCCAGACAGGCATTCCCGCAACGCTCTCCAAAACCAAGCAAGGTGCCTTGCACCTGCCGTGCTCCGGCCTGAACCGCCATGAGACTGTTGGCGACAGCACAACCGCTGTCATCATGGGCATGGATTGCGATGGGAAGTGTGAAAGAGGAGACCACTGAAGCCGTTATCTCTCCTACCTGGAAAGGGAGCAAACCTCCCCTGGTCTCACAAAGCACCAAAGCGGACGCCCCGTTCTCCATGGCGACAGAGAGCGTCCTTAGGGCATATTCCCTATCGGCAAGATATCCATCAAAGAAATGCTCGGCATCAAAAAACACCGTAAAACCCTTATCACAAAGATACTTGACACTCTCACCAATCATCCTGAGATTTTCCTCACCGCTGGTCTTAAGAATGTCAGAGACCTGAAATCGCCAGCTTTTACCAAAAATAGCCACAGTCTTCACTGGGCAAGAGGCAAGACGATTGAAATTCTCATCGTCGGAACATTTCATATCACGCCGACGAGTGGACCCGAAGGCCACCAAAGAAGCATGACGAAGCTTTAGTCCCTGGGCCCGAGAGAAGAATTCCTGGTCCTTGACATTGGAGCCAGGGTTTCCCGCCTCAATATAGGAAACACCCAGATTATCAAGTTGCTGGGCTATCTTGAGCTTGTCATCCACAGAAAAACTAATCCCCTCAGCCTGGGAACCATCCCGAAGCGTTGAGTCATATAATGCAATCTCAGTCATGGGTCCCTCGTTTATCGCTATGGTCCAAGAGCATGTCATTGGCAAAATCCAAGGTGCTCGTGCTAGCGCTTACCCCTTGCCCTGCAGGTTCGACAGAAGCATCCAGCATGTGGTTGACCGCCGACAAACAGGACAGGAGGGAAGCCTCGATGACATCAGTGGAAACCCCTCTGCCCCGATAGAACCCGGTTCCATCGGAAATCTTGATCAACACCTCGCCCAAGGCATCCCTATGCTCGGTGACAGCCTGAAGGCTATAATCCTCCAAACTGAAGGGATGATGGATGATTTTCTCAACGGCGCGGAGTGCGCTATAGACAGGACCGGTTCCAAATGCAACCTCCTGATAGGTCTTTTCTTCTTTCTGCAAGGTGACACAGGCAGTCGAGGTAATGGTATTCCCGCTATTTACCACAAAGGAAACCAAACGCCAGGCATCAGCCTTTGGCTTCTGCGTGCTTTCCACAAGGGCGATGAGATCCCTGTCCGTGACTGTCTTCTTGCGGTCAGCGACATTCTTGAATTCCTCAAACAGGTTTTCAAGGTCCTCATCGGCGATATGATACCCCAATTCCTCAAGTCTTTTCTGCAAGGCATGGGCTCCACTATGCTTGCCTAGCACCAGGGAAGTCTTTTGAACCCCCACACTCTCCGGGGTCATAATCTCATACGTCCGGCTGTTCGCCATCATGCCATGTTGGTGTATTCCACTCTCCTGGGCAAAGGCATTGGCCCCGACAATCGCCTTGGAAGGATTGACCTTCACCCCGGTGATGGAGGAAAGCAATCTCGCAGAGCGATATATCTGGGTGGAGTCAATACCCGTGATAAAAGGATACTCATCGCTACGGGTCCTGATATTCATCACAAGTTCCTCAAGACTTGCATTGCCCGCCCTTTCCCCTATACCACAGACAGTGCATTCAGCCTGTCTCGCTCCTGCATCGAGACTGGCCAAAGTATTCGCCACAGCAAGGCCAAGGTCATTATGGCAGTGGGTGGACAAGACAATATCCTGAGCCTTGTCAACCTTCTGCAACACCGTGGAAAACATCTGGCGCATATCCTTCGGGGTCGCATACCCAACAGTATCAGGCAAGTTGACCGTCGTAGCCCCCGCCTTGATGACAGCCTCGACCACCTGGCAAAGATAGGCAAGGTCCGTACGGGTGGCATCCTCACAGGAGAACTCCACATCATCACATAAATTCCGTGCGTACCTGACCATCTCAACAGCCTGCTCGAGCGCATGCTCCCGACTCATCTTGAGCTTGTACTGCAAATGCAAATCGCTGGTGGCCAGAAACGTATGGATCCTTGGCCTGCGGGCCTGCTTCACCGCCTCCCAGGCGGCATCGATATCCTTGGTCAGGGCACGGGAGAGTGATGCCACGACAGTGTCATCCACCGCAGAGGCAATAGCCCTTACGCTTTCAAAGTCACCGGGGGACGCTATGGCAAACCCTGCCTCCAGGATGTCCACGCCCAATAGCCTTAGTTGCTTCGCCATGCGGATCTTTTCCTCAAGGTTCATGCTGTAGCCTGGAGCCTGCTCTCCATCCCGAAGCGTTGTGTCAAATATAAAGATATGATTGTCTGCCATAGTATTCCTCTTTGCCTTATTAATGATTACTCGTTCTGACCTTTCTTAAGCCAGCTCATCAAGGAACGAAGCTTTGCACCCGTCTGCTCCAGCTGGCTATTCTGTTCCATTCTCTTTGTAGCATTGAAGAAAGGCCTTCCCACCTGGTTCTCCAAAAGCCAGTCCCGGGCAAAGGATCCATCCTGGATCTTCCCAAGAATCTCTTTCATTGCATCCTTGGACTGCTGGTTGATCACCTTGGGACCTGAGACATAGTCACCATATTCAGCAGTGTCACTGCAACTGTAACGCATGAAGGTCAGGCCACCCTGATTAATCAGGTCGGTAATCAGCTTCATCTCGTGGCAACATTCAAAATAAGCCATCTCTGGTTGGTAACCAGCGGCAACCAAGGTATCAAAACCAGCCTTGATCAGATGGGAGACCCCACCGCAAAGCACAGCCTGCTCCCCAAAAAGGTCAGTCTCGGTCTCTTCCTTGAACGAAGTCTCAAAAATTCCCGCACGTCCGGCCCCCAGCCCCTTGGCATAGGCAAGAGCAATCTCCTTGCTGTCACCACTTGGATCCTGATTGATGGCAATCAGGCAAGGGACACCTTTTCCTTCCTGATATTGATAACGGACCGTATGGCCGGGGCCTTTTGGGGCGATCATGATGACATTCACATCCTCAGGAGGTGCAATCTGCCCGTAATGGATGTTGAAACCATGTGCAAAAGCAAGATATTTGCCCTTGGTCAAGGCCGGAGCGATATCGGTCGCGTATAGCTTTGCCTGTTTCTCGTCGTTGACCAGGATCATGACTATATCGGCCATCTTGGTAGCTTCCAGAACAGTGGTGACCTGAAGTCCTGCTTCCTCGGCCTTGGCCCAGCTCTTGCTTCCCTTGTACAAACCGACAACCACATCGACACCGCTCTCATGCAAGTTCAATGCATGGGCATGTCCCTGACTTCCGTATCCAATGATGGCTACTTTCTTCCCATCAAGTTTTGACAGATCCGCATCCGAGTCATAATACATTTTCGCACCCATTTTGTTGCTCCTATTCTCACTATTCAAAAGCAGCCATA
>JBAXZS010000222.1:0-4286 GCA_041670175.1 Sphaerochaetaceae bacterium
ATGGAATGTCTTTCCATCATCTGTAGTAAACTGAATCCGTTGCGCTTCTTCCATTGAAAAGAAATTATAGCAAATAATGTTGCTGTCTTGCAATAAAACATTCACTTCACCCGGAAAATGTTTCCAACACGAGACAACAGAGAAAATATCCCTTCTCCCAAAAAATCCTTCCTGCGACCCTACAGGGCTATGGTCGTTCCCACGGTAAGTTGGACATCATCCCGGTAATTGTCATATTGCTTGCTGCTTTGGCTATATTCGACAATGGTGATGTAATCCAATTCCCCGTACAAGGTAATTGAGGGCCATTTGAGCACATTCTTAAGGTCATAGGAACATTTCAGGCTGTACATCCACGTGTTGGTAATGACATCGCCGATGAAAAGGGAGGACCCATAGACCGGCGTATATCCATTTCCTTTCGAATTATGGAGAGTGTAGATGCTCATCTCCCCGTGCCACATCGCAGTGACGGAGAATCCTACTTCCATTGCTTGGGGAATCCTGTAGGAAGTATCCAACTTGAACACAAGGGCATCCCCTCCATACGGGAAACCAAGGTAATCGAACTTGAAGACATAAAAGTATTTGAGGGTGTCATATCTCCTGCTGACAAGGAAATCCACCCCGTCCCTTCTGTACAGGCAAGGAAGGGTCATGGCTCCTTCGAATGAGGAGGTAAGAATACCCTTGCCCAGCGCCGTGCCAAAATCGACTCCCCCAAGCACTCCCCAGGCATCGGAATCAGCGCTGGAGTCATTGGGAGCTTTCGCCTGGTCAAGGACAACCTGTCCATAGAAATTCAAACCAGGAACCGGAGTGTAGCTCAATTCTGCATGGGCTATCGCATTGAACATCGAGACATTGTTCAAGTTATGATAGATGAAAGCCGGGTTCAGATACCGGAAATCCCATACATCGTTCTGGTACATGACATTCTCACTGACCGCCAACGTCACTTTTCTCCATGGCCTGAATTCCAGACGATGGGCAAGCAACATACGGAATTTTTCATCAGGATTGGAACTTTCTTTGACAATCGAATCCATGAACACGACAGTGCTTTCATATTTAAAATAATCAGTAAAGACCGTAAAACGGGCATATTCATTGAAATCAAGATGATCATCAAGAATAAAATTCCCGATATGGGAATTCCCCCAGGAGATACGATCCCTGCTCACATTGAAATTCCATTTTTTCCCACCAACGGAGAACACTGCCCGTTTAGGCCAGTCGAAATCAAAGTCCCTGGCGGCAGTAATGAGATTGGTCGAGAAAGATCTTGTATACTGTGAAAGGAGGGAAGACCCATCCACATAGGTCACCCCATCGGCGATGCCGAGCGCCCCGACCGCCATTGTGGCCGTATCAAATTGTGACAGGGTGTCATCATAAGAGACTATTCCATATCCATATTGAAGGTCACAATATGTATAAAAAAAGTCTGAGACAGCCATATCAAGGCGAAGCCGGAGAAGTGGCTTGCGCTTGGTATACCCATAAAGCCAATCCTCATAAGAGGTGAACCCATTTTCAGTGTTTGTGTTGGTATGGGCATACATCTCACCGGAAACATCCATGAACGCCCCAAGGGAGAACTTATCGGGAAAAGTCCATCGAAGATCTTTCTCAACCTCGCTCTTTACTTGCTCATAAAGCCTCTTGGTGGAACCAGAGAGGAGACTGCCATCCACAACGTCTAGAATGGCTTTCGCTTCGTTCTTTGACCAGGGACGGGAGTCTGAAGGGGTTCCTATCCCTAAAATGAGATACAAGTCGTCCATATTGGCATAGAGGCTGCTGCTCAAGGGTATGATATCCTGTCCGCTCAGGGCAAACAGTCCGAACAGGCAAGAAAACAAAAGCAGCAAAAGGCAAAACAGTTTTTTCATGAAAACCTCTCCCTCGCAAAACAAGGAACTTCGGAAGGATGGTCTCCGGCCTGTTCAGGCAAGAGACCATGAAAAGGACACAGGACTCAGAGGTGAAAGGTAAGGCCCACGGTCAGTTGGACATCCTGGGTCTTGGCTCCTGAGACATTCTGGTAGTTGGTGATGTTGATATAATCCAACTGTCCGAAAACCTTCAGGCAACTGGTAATCTCATAGGAACCATTCACCCCGAGTATCAAGGTATGGGAAGCACTGTTACGATTGGACACATCTCCGGCATAATTCCCTGCCGTATCGGTGGAGGACGTAGTGGGAGTGGATACAATCGGTGAATGAGTGCCTCCGGTTTGATCCCAACGGGTATACATGTCAAATGTACCATGAATCATATAGAACCCGTTCGCCTCGACATTCCACTTCCCATACTGTTTCACCCCACCGTTGAGATTGACCACAATAGCATCCCCACCGTACTTGTACCCCAGGAACTGGGAGTTGTAGAAAGTCCCCTGCTGGGTGAATTCCCTGATGGCGACCACATAGTTTAGACCATAGGCGTTTGCTGAGGGAGTACCACTATCCGATGAATACCGCAAATAAAGATACGGATCTGTATAGGCTCCCTCCAAGGAAGCACGAGCCATCAGCTTTCCTATCGGAAAAATCGCCTTTATCCCTGCAAGATAGCCAAACGAGGTGGGAAAACCAGAAACAGTATCACTGGACACGGGTTCTCCGGGAAGCACGAACTCATCAACAACAACCTGTCCGTAAAGATTTATCCCGTGTATCGGGGTATAGTCGAGCTCAAGCCCAAGCAATGAGTTCGCATTGCCACGGATATAGTAGTCGTGGAAAATCATCACAGGATTCAGAATCCTCAAGTCGATGCAGTTTTCTTCGCTCTGGTACATGATACTCTCAGTCAAGGTAAGCCCTACCTTGTCATTGAACATCCTCCACTCGAGACGATGGGCCATGAACATATAGATACCATCAAGGACCCCTGACTGCCCCTCGCCTTCCACCACTCCATTAGTATTATTACCATGAATATCACGATCATCAATATAAGTTTTCGGATGAGGGAAGAATGAAGTGACAAACGTATATTTGTATTTCTCCCCAAATGCGGTAAAACGGGCCATGTTATGGTATTTGATATTGTCCCCTACGAACAGGTTCCCTGACTCTCCCGCACCCCAGCTCAGACGGTCCCGTCCCAGCTGGAAGGTCCAGAAATCCCCGCCTATGGAGATGAAGGCACGATAAGGCATGTTGAAATCGAGATCCGTCAGGACATTGGGAGAGACCATCAGGATGTTCGTGCTGAAGTTTGTGGAACCAAAGCCATTCTTGAGCGTGTAGGTGTTTCCTACGGTGAACTCGGAGAAACCATAGAAATTATTCGACGGCCAGGTCTCCAGACCTATGGCAAGCAACGGTTTCTGGCTGATATACCCACGGTTCCAGTTCGCCCTGCCTGTGAAGTCAGTCGTGTTCGTATGGGTGTAGGTCTCCAGATTGGCATCGAAGTCCCATGACAACCCCATTCCCTTGTTCTGGATTTTAGGTTGGATATCCAATTCTTCCAAAATATACTCATAGGTGGCTTTCGTAGCTCCAGAAAGTGCATTGACCTTGATTTTTTCCAGCATCAGCACCAATTCAGCCTCGCTGTAAGGACCGGTGGTCGAAGGCAGCGACAGCCCTTGATTCACATAGAGGGAGGTGATCGCCTCATACACATCGCTATCCAAACTAAAAATCTTTTGCTTGTTCGGATACTGGGAAGCAAAAAGGGACGAACAACCAATACAAATTATTACCAACAGAAAAAGATATCTGCTCTTCTTCATACAACCTCCACCAGACATGTGTAAAACTCATTAAGTATTGACAATGTTACACCTAATATGAAGTTTTAGAAATCTTTATCTCATGTAGAAATACTGTTATTATTCTAAGGTCAATTTTAAACGACACATTACGAAAAAATGTCTCTTAATCAAAACCAAAATCACATTTTTTGTTTTCCTAAAATGACAGATTCGTAAGTCTTGCAAAAAAAAAGACAAAAAAAACACTCCTTGCCAAGTAAAGGAGTGAATAAAAACATCGGTAAATTCTTTCATTTGATCTTCAACAATCGGCTTTTTGCCAATTCAAGTAGTATGTTGCTAGCGGGTGGCAAGTCCGAGTTTCAGCCACAAGAAGAGCAAGAAGAACTTCAACTGATTGTTCCTCAACAGAGTCAAAAACAATCCAGTTATCAATGGTTTTTCTTGCCTTCGATCTCTCTCTTTCCTTTTGTTCCCAAAACAACAGGCCGCAAGCATCCAAAGAATGCCTGCTCTTCCAGTCACCTCATGCAATTTCCAAGACTAACAA
>JBAXZS010000223.1:0-4275 GCA_041670175.1 Sphaerochaetaceae bacterium
AATGTCTTTTGCACTATTGAAAGGAGGAGCATAGGATTGCTCAAACGCAGCCAGATCCCTTACTGTTCCTCCCTTGGAAAGGAATGCGGAGAGAACATCGATCCGCTTATCCACTCCTTCATAGCCTACCAGTTGCCCCCCAAGAAGCTTACCGCTTCCCTTCTCATAGATTATTTTTCCTGTCAGGGGTTTGGCGCCGGGATAGTAGGATGCATGGTGTACCGTATGGGTGACAGCCACTTCATAGTCCAGGCCCGCATCCTGGGCCTGTTTCTCATTAAGACCGACGCTACCTGCCGCAAGGTCAAACACCTTGGCGATGGAAGCCCCGTAGGTGCCACTATAAGATGCGCATTTTCCTGTCACCACGCTATCGGCGCAAAGACGGGCCATCTTGTTTGCAGGGCCAGCCAAGGCGATCGCTTGCGTTTTGCCGGTAAGAGGGGAAGGGTATGCTATGGCATCGCCGATGGCATACACATCCTTGTCATTTGTCTGATAAAGCTCATTGACTAGGATATGTCCCTTTTGGTCAAGCTTGATACCCGCTTCCTCTGCAAATTTCGTATCAGGCTTAACTCCAATCGAGAGGATCACCATGTCCACATCAAAGATGGTTGTCTGGGGAATGACCACTGAAAGAAAGTCCCCTTTCCTTTCGATTTTTTTAAGTGCACTGGAAAGATAAAGCTCAATCCCATGGTTTCTCAGGCTCTGATGGACATTGACCGCGATATCATAGTCCAGATTGATCATGCATTGGGGGGCCGCCTCCACTAAGCTGACCTGGATGCCGCGTTCCCTCAGATTCTCGGCCATCTCAATGCCGATGAAGCCTCCACCGACAACCACGGCTTTACGGGTCCCCGATAAGGCTGCGTACACCTTGTCGATGTCAGGGATGTTCCTGACGGTAAAGACAGCCTTGTCATCGCAACCAGGAAGTGGTGGGATGAAAGGTTTTGCTCCCGGACTGAGTATCAGGGAATCATAGTGCTGCTCTGTCTGTTCCCCTGTCGTATGATCAAGGACCGCTACCAGTTTTTCTTTTCTACTGATGGCGGTAACTTCGCAGTTGGTGTGTACGGCGATGTTGAACACCTTGGTAAAAGTCTCTTTTGGAGTGACCAGCAGTTTTTCCCTGTCTTGGATTATACCACCGGCATAGTAGGGTAGCCCGCAGTTAGCAAAACTCACATACGGTCCTTTCTCATAAAGGACAATGGTCGCTTTCTCATCCATTCTTCTCAGTCTAGCAGCTACTCCTGCACCTCCAGCGACACCTCCCACAATCACATATGTCTTAGACATGTTTACCTCCAAATTCCTTGCAAAGCATCCGTTCTATGTATTCAGGAAAAGCGACATCGCTTTTTTCCAGGAGCTCAAGACGCTGGCCACCGCTCAAAGTGAGCGACAGGATTAACGTTCTCCTGTCCTTTTTTGATTCTGTTCTGGTAACCAGTCCTTTTTCTACTACCGAGTCTATGATGCGGGTCATACGCGAAGGTGACAGTTTCATCTCCCGTGCCAGCGTGGTGCCATCCTGATAGCCTTGCTTTAGTGCGCACAGGACCGATGCCTGTTGGAACGTAAGGCCCGATTCCTTTTCCAGTGAGTATTGAACATTCTGCAAGTCGATTAGCAGATGGCGTAAAGCACAGAAATCAAGCATTATTAACTCCTTGCTAGTAACAATATTTGCTACTAGCAATAAAATATCCAAAATCCAGGAGATTGTCAAGGAAAAATAACCAAGGGAAATTCAATGAGGTGTTGGAAATGGGTCTTTTTCCTTTAGTGGCACAAGTGATATACTTGCTCGTATGATACGTAAGGATTATCTTGAAGAACGTCAGAGCGTCGCTACTTTCATGGCCCGATTGTATAATCGTCAGCTCACCACAGCAGGAGGGGGGAATATCAGTCTCAGGCTTTCTGATGAGTTGTTTTGCATTACTCCGACTTCCCTGGATAAGAGTGAGCTCAAGGCAGAGGATATTGCTCTTGTGACCTTTGAAGGGAGAAACCTGACACCGGAGTGTGAATTGAGCAGTGAGACCGAGATGCATCGTCTTGTCCTCAAGGAACGAAAAGATGTCAATGCCATAGTGCATGCTCACCCCGTATTCGCATCCTCGTTCACTTCCTTGAGCAAGAAGGGCCTGGGGTGTCCCATTGATACCCATATCCTGGCCGAGGCTTATTACCTCTTGAAAGATCCTGTTATGGTCAGATATGCGAAGATGGGAACCGGACAATTGGCACGTGTCATGGCTCAAGCCAGCGCCAAAGCCGATGTCCTGCTGATGGAAAACCATGGAGTGCTTACCATGGGCAAAACGCTTTTGATGGCCTTCGAGAAGCTTGATGTGCTTGATCGGACGGCTCGGATGACGGTCATTACAAAGTGTATGCAACAATGTGGATACCAATATAAGGAAATCCCTCCGCAAGAGCTGATAGCATTACTTGTATAATATAAACCTAATAAAAGGAGTTTATGAATGGTTGATGTGAAAAAACTTAAAAGGCAAGCTTTGGAAATCAGGAAACTGACCATCAATGAGATTGGCCATTTTGGTTCCGGGCATATAGGGGGTAGCATGTCCATTGTAGAGCTGCTTACCTATCTGTACTACCAGGAGATGAGAATCGACCCCTCCAATCCGAAGAAAGAGGATCGCGACCGATTTGTCTGCAGCAAGGGCCATGCAGGTCCTGCTGTCTATGCGACACTGGCAAGCAAGGGGTACTTTCCCGTTGAGCAGCTTATGACGCTCAATCAGGGAGGGACCAAGCTCCCTTCCCATTGCGATATGACCAAGACTCCGGGAGTGGATTTCACCGGAGGGTCTCTCGGCCAGGGATTCAGTGCCGCGGTAGGCATCGCGCTGGGTCAGAAGATCAAGAAGATGGATGCACGCACTTTCGCTGTCATCGGTGATGGTGAGAGCCAGGAGGGCGAGATATGGGAGGCTGCAGAGACGGCCGCCCAATGGAGACTGGACAATCTGATAGCTTTCACGGATTTCAATCGTCAGCAACTTGATGGCATGACGGAGGATATCATCAGCATGGACAATATCGATACTCGCTGGCTGGGATTCAACTGGCATGTGCAGAGAATCAACGGGCATGACTTTGTGCAATTGGATGATGCCATCCAGAGGGCGAAGAAAGAGAAGGGCAGGCCTCATATGATTATCATGGACACTCAGAAATCCCATGGATTCATTCCCGGGGAGGGAATTGTCGCTAACCATAGCATGGCTTTTAATGAGGAGACCGCCAAGAAGGCCATTGAAGCGCTGTATGCACGTGAGGGGGAAAAGGAATGAGGGATACCAAGGATCTTGTGAATATGAGGGATGCCGTGATGACGGCGATAGACGACCTGGCGGCTGAGCATGAGGATGTGGTCATGCTGGATGCAGATCTTTCCTCCTGCATAGGAAGCACCTGCATCGCAAAGCGATTTCCTGACCGCTTCTACAACTGTGGTATTGCCGAAGGAAACATGGTGGCTGTGGCGGCTGGTCTCTCTTCCATGGGGCTGGTACCGTTTGTGCACAGTTTCGGCTGCTTCGCCTCCCGCCGTGCGTATGACCAGTTTTTCATCTCCGTGGCATATGCCCACCAGGTGATTCATCTTATTGGTTCGGATCCAGGGGTGACTGCGCAGTATAACGGGGGCACCCATATGCCGTTTGAGGATATAGCCTTGATGCGGCAGGTTCCCGGAGTAATCATCATAGATCCGAGTGACGCCCAGAGTTGTTACGAATTGCTCAGGCAGTGCTATGAGAGTGGCAGACTGTCCTATCTCAGGGCGGCCAGAAAAGGGGTCACCCACAGGTACCCGGTAGGAACGAAGATTGAGATTGGTAAGGGGATTGTCCTTACGGAAGGGGATGATGTGGGTATCATCGCCACAGGTGAGGTGATGGTCAATGCTGCAAGCGGCGCCATCAAGATTCTTGCTGAGAAGGGTATCCACGCGACCTTGGTTGACCTTCACACCGTTCGTCCTTTGGATACGGAGCTGATTGACAAGGTGGCAAGGAGAACCGGGCATATCCTTGTCTGCGAGAATGGTCGTTACAGCGGGGGAGTGGGTGAGGCGATCGCCGCACACTTTGCCGTGACTGTTCCCACCAAGATGGACTTTGTCAATGTCGGGGAGGAATTTGGAGAGGTGGGTAACCTCAAGTACCTGACAGAGAGGTTTGGTTTCACTGCTGAGCATATTGCCCAGGTGGCTGCTTCCCTTGC
>JBAXZS010000224.1:0-4267 GCA_041670175.1 Sphaerochaetaceae bacterium
ATTTTCTCCAATCCAAATCTTAAGAAAATATTGGAGAAACTGAAATCCTTGTATGATTTCATCATCATTGATGCACCCCCTCTTCTTTATGCCTCCGAGCTGTTCTCTGTAGGCAAGATGACCGACGGCCTTATCATAACGGTTCGTGCAGGTGTCACCTCGCGTTCCAGCCTTAGTGATTTGTTTGAGACAATCAGTGTTTCTGGCATTCCTGTCATAGGGACAATCTTCAATGGTTGTTTCCCGGGTTCCATTGTTTCCATATCAAATAATGGGCATGGATATGGTCGTAATTATGGGTATGGCTATGGCTACGGATACGGCTACGGCTATGGCTATGGGACAGAGTCTGATGGTGGCAAGAAGCGCAAGCGGAACAGGCATCGTTCTCCGAATTGGTATTATCGGCAGTATATAAAGGACTTAAAGAACCGAGGGAAAGTTGCCAAGAAAGAGCCAATAGATCCTATTCTTGCCTTTCCTGATGGATTACCCATGGAACTTACCACGCCTGTTTTTAATCCTTTGGTACAGGTGCACCGAAGAGCAGGGGTCATTGTAACGGACGATGCTACTGCGTTGGAGGCCCTTTCCCAGATTGAGAAGGACCAGCAGGCTTCTGGAAAGAAATCCGAGGGAGTCTCTGGACATTAATCAAACTTCCTGCTATGGTTGGCGACGATGAGGAGATTGCAGTGAAACAAACAGCGGTAAAACGTCTATGGTTTTATTGTGGGTGTCTGTTTTCCTCATCATTGAGTAGTAATAGTAAGGGTCGACTTTTTCAAGTCGGCTCTTTTTTTTAGGAGCATACAGAATGGAAAAGAACAATGTGTTTGCCTCTCGTTCCCTTTGCGAAATCGCCGATCTGAGCATTGAGGAAAGGAAGTATCTTTTTTCAAAAGTAAAGATACTTAAGAAAGCTATCCAGGATAATGATGTAAAGGTGATGGACAGTTTTCGCATCTCCGACAAGGACTTTGGAATTTATGAGGTCTTTCTGGAAGATAGTACGAGGACCAAGGAAAGCTTTAGGAATGCTGCTAATTTTCATCATGTGAAAGTATCCGAGCTGAATACGGACAGCTCCTCATTCAATAAAGGGGAAAGCTTTGCTGATACGTTCCATACCCTGTGTGGCTACCATAACAGCATCTTCATTGTCCGTAGCCCTGTCGAGGGTGTCTGCCGCTGGCTTAAGGATGACTGTGATGCATATGCCAAACGCAACCGACTTCCCTATACTCCTGCATTTATCAATGCCGGCGATGGCAAACATGAGCATCCGACCCAGGAACTGCTGGATGAGTTCACTTTTCTTGAGGATAATGGTTTTGATTATGATTCTATTCATCTTGCATTGGTAGGAGACCTGTTCCATGGTCGTACGGTACATTCCAAAGCGGATGGATTGCTTTTGTTCAAGCATGTGAAGGTTGACCTGATCGCTCCAAAAGAATTGGCCATGCCGCAAAGTTATTTGATTAAGATGCAGGAGAATGGATTCGAGGTGCGTCTCTTCTCCTCCATTGAGGAGTATCTAGAATGTGATGACATCAGCTCCATGTGGTATTTCACCCGTCCTCAGTTGGAACGGATGGGGGACCAAATCCTGCAGAAGGCCGACTTGCTCAGGGCCTCCATCACGTTCCGTCCCGAATTCATGGATAAGCTCAAATGCAATACCAAGTTCTATCATCCGCTTCCGCGGCACAAACTGCATCCAACAATTCCTACGTTTCTGGATGCCACCCCGCTGAATGCCTGGGAAAGACAGTCAATCAACGGGATGTATGTGCGTATCTGTCTTCTTTCCCTGATCGGGGGAAAGATCGGCTCTGATTACATACCTGAGAAGCTGCTTCCTCAGGAAGAGGAACTTGATTATATCGAGGAAGTACCCCTGGAGAACAAGAAACCAAAGGACAAGGTGATAAGTGAAGGGGTCCAGCCTATCCGCAATGGTATTGTGATTGACCATATTTGCCGTGGAGACCAGCCTTCCGAGATCAGGGACCATATGCGCTTGATCAGCAGCGTGATGCATCTGGACGAATCCAAGGGTGGGGAATGGGTCTCTTCCGGCCATAAGGAAGGGGATGAAAAGACGTATAAGGGAATAATCTTCCGCCCTGATGCCCCTGCTCTGGAACGCAAGGCCCTGAAGCGTCTTGCCGCGGTTGCTCCTGGATGCACCTTGAACATCATAGAGGATGGGAAAGTAGTGAGGAAGTATCGCATGCATATGCCTCCACGTATCTACAACTTTGATGACCTGCAATGTGAGAATGAGGCATGTGTCTCAAATCCAATCCAAGGAGAAGGTGTTCCCGCCTTGTTCTACAGGACAGAGGATAATCGTTTTGCCTGTGCCTATTGTGGGAGAACCCATAGTTTCAAAGAAATATGGAAAAGCCACAGATAACTGGACAAAGGAGGATTCAATGAGTATCAATTATGCTGAATTGTTGGCAAAGAAGGCCCTGGAACGGGGCGCCATCCGTCTTAAGCCTGAGGATCCCTTCACTTGGGCGAGTGGGTATCGTATGCCTATCTACAATGACAACCGCCAATTTCTTGGCGATTGGCAGGACAGGAAGCTCATTTGTGATGCTTTTTGCGCTTTGTTGGAAGATGTCGGGTATGAGCCTCAAAACATTGCAGGCACTTCGACAGCAGGCATTCCTCATGCCACCACTCTTGCTGACAGGCTTCACAAGAGCCTGAGCTATGTGAGAGGCGCTTCCAAGGACCATGGGCTCCATCAGAAGATTGAGGGCCTTGACAAGAGTGGCAGCTATCAGGGATGTGATGTCCTGCTTGTCGAGGATCTCATCTCAACGGGAGGTTCTTCCATCGCTGCCGTCCAATCCATTGTGGAGGCCCAAGGGACTTGCCCCTATTGTTTTGCCATCTTTACCTATGGATTGTCTCAGAGCAGGCAGGCATTTGAGAATCTTACTCCCAAGTGTATCTTGCGGACTATCTTGGATTATGACACTATGCTTTTTTATGCACAACAAAGTGGATATATCAACGAGGTCCAGGCAAAGGTGCTTGCTTCATGGAGAGAGGATCCCTTTGGGTGGGGGGCCAGCCATGGGTTCCCCAAGGAGGAGAAATGAACTATATCCAGCTACTTGAAGAATCTGCACGGGATGTGGGGAATTGCGCTTGCATGGGGCTTGATCCTCAACTTTCGCTCATCCCCCAAGGTGAGGATGGTGATGTCCGTAAGAGCCTGAACGATTATTTCACCCAGTTGTTTAGGAGAATGAGCCTTTGTGGTCTTGCTCCTGCCGCCTTCAAGCCGAATATTGGCTACTATGTTGCCTTGGACAATCCCCGTGACGAGGACTTTTGTGGAAGTCTTGCTCTTGGCGATGTGCTTGATCTGGTGGAGAACTTTTTCCCCTCGATTCCCATAATTCTTGATAGCAAGCGTGGTGATATAGCGCGTAGTAGCCAGAACTATGCCATCGAGGCATTTGACAAATGGAGAGTCCAGGCTGTAACCGTTGCTCCGTACATGGGGAGTGATTCAATCCAGCCCTTTGTTGAGAACTATGGGAACAATGGAATTTATATCCTTGACCGGACCAGCAATCCGGGTGGCAAGGATCTTCAGAATGCAATGATAGCCGATACACCCCTTTATCTGGTTGTTGCATCCCATATCAGTGACTTGTCCAAGAAACACCCTGGAGTCGGTGCCGTTGTAGGGGCCACCAACATGGATGAGCTGAAATCCATTGTCTCGTATTACCATGACAGTCCTGTACCCTTGCTCATCCCCGGGGTTGGAAGCCAGGGAGGGTCGGCCCAAGTGGTTGTGGCAACCTTGAGGAGTGTGGGATATCCCCTTTCCTTGGTGAGGGTCAACAGCTCCAGCGGTTTGACCCATCCCTGGAAAAAGGCCCCTGTTCCTGAGGATTGGCTTGACCAGTGCATTGAGAATATTCGACTTCTCATCCAAGAGACGAGCCTATGAGGGATGTGCTCTCTTTCTTGTCCAGGCCCGGGCAGGTGTTGCTTTCCACTGTCAGTGGAGTGGCTTCCACCACACCCGGCATGATTTCCTATTTTGACCAAAAGGTGAAGGCTGTTTCAATAGTCACCACCAAGAGTTTTCAGGTGAATCCCAATTCAGGAAATCCTGAACCGATTATTTGCGAGACCTCCCTTGGCAATTTTGGCAACTCGGTGGGACTGAGGAACAGTGGGATGGCGCAAGCACTTGATGAGCTTAAGGAGTTACGAAGGAAGA